>CAZPJZ010000210.1:0-5029 GCA_964586995.1 uncultured Pirellulales bacterium
ATTTTCGATCTCCGATTGGCAATTGAAAATCCTAAACCGAAAATCCAAAATCGAAAATCTCTGCGTGGGTCAGCTTGAGGAAGTTCTCGAAACGTCGCCAATGCTCGTCGTTCCATTGGTCGAGGTCGAACTTGCCGTCCACTTGCTTGAACGCGAAGACGTTGCCGAGATTGCGGTGGCTCATTACGTTGCGGACATAATTGCCGCCGACGGATTTGAGCAGGTCGAGGTGTTCCGCGAGGCCGGTTGGGTGGTTGAAGAGGTTGTCCTGCCAACTCCCGCCCAGCAGCAGCACGGGCTTGCCCTTGTATTGCCAGTAATATGGATTCTTCGGATATGGCCGGATGCGGTCTTCAGCGTGCAGGGGCACCGCAACGAAGATACCTATCAACAAGACCAGCACACACGGGAGTCCCCGGGGCATCCGATAACAGGCAGTTACGTTCATGTAGTGTCTGGTTCTTATCATATCGCATTACCTCCTGTAAAGATACGGGTTGGTCAGGACGCGAAAGAATTCCTTGCGACATTCCTCAAGGTCCGTCTGTATCTTGGGGATGTCCAGCACGTCGCCGGTCTCGCCCTCGGCGACCTCGACAAAGTCCGTGGCGGGGCCGCGCCAGACGGCCCTGCGCACCTTGACGCCTCTCCAACACTTCGGGTTGTAGAGCCACACGAGCGGGGCGCCGTCGCCGAGCTGGTTGGCACGGCCCAGATTCGTCCGGATGAAGCGCTTCATGTCCTCCGTGAACGGATTATTCGGCAACACGCCGAAATGCTCGGCGGTGAAGACGGAGTCCCTGTCCCAGAATGACCGCGTAGCCCACTCGACCAGCGGCGCTCGCTTGGCAACGATGTACGTGCTCCAGCCGTCCTTGCCGTTGTAGCCGTAATAGCTAACCGTCAGGCCGAACACCACGATGTTCGGCGCTATATCAGCGTCGGTCAGCAACGCATTGGCGACCGTCGTTAATGCGCCGCCGACGACGATCAGCAGCGGCTTGGCCGGCGAGGCCTTGCGGGCCTCGGCTACGATTAGACGGCTACCCGGCGTGGGATGGGGCACGGTATCCTCAATCCGGCCGCTGGCCGGCCGCTCCAGCACTCGGTCGGATCCAAGGGTAAGGCCGGGAATGTTCTTGAGGCCGCTGTCGCGGGCGAGCAACAGAGCCTTGTTGGCGTCATCAACGCACTGCTGCATCTTATACTGGTAGCCCTTCTGCCAATCCCACATGTCGAGGGTGACGATATTCCCGCGAAGATCGGCCTTGCCGAGACTGGCCTGCGCCCACAGGTAGTTGTTGTCGAACACATCGAACCACCAGTCGTTGTCGTAGAGAATCGGATTGTCCGGCCCGACGCCCTTGAGAATCACGCCCCGCTCGGTCACAGCGTGTTTGGGCACGATCCCGAAAGCCGTCGCGAACGAGTTGAAGACACCCAGCACGAGAATCAGTAACTGCCGTTGGAATGTCAAGCTCATCGAAGCCAAGACTATAACCGGGATTTCCCATTTAACGTCGTAATCGGTACTCCAGCACGCAATACTGTCAATAATAACAAAATCAGTGCCTGGATTTCAAGGCGTCTGGTCGCCAACGTGGCCGATATGCCCATCCAGTGTTTTTTATTATCCCTTCTCGAACATGCGTTTAATTCCAGACCGCACATAAAGCCCTGTTTGGCAGCGATTTTGGCTCACAAAAAGTGCGAAAGTTAACTGACGAGAGATGCGATTTTAACAGCGACGGCGTGATATTGGCTGACGATTTGTTCTATACCGCGCAGGACTGGCTGTGGTCCGGGCAGGATTAGCCTTGGCGGCATAAGTTTTTACCGCTGAGTGCGCGGAGGATGCTGAGATATGAGACTTTTATTGGCGCGGGTTCAGCGAGCGTGTAGACTGTTGGCATGGTTTGGCCGGTAGAACATTTTCGATTTTCGATCTCCGATTGGCAATTGAAAATCGTAAACCGAAAATCCAAAATCGAAAATCTCAGCCGGTGGGGTAACATCATGTCGGTTCAGGTCATATCACTGCTTCTCGTTGCCGGCGCTTTTGGGTCCGTTAGCAACGCCGGGCAAGTACCATCCATTCCCAAGGCTCTCTACGAGATAGTGGATGACTTCTCGTATCCGCAGCAGACTGCTCAAACTCTCTGGACGCCTATGACCGGCAGCAAGCCGGTGTCTATCGCCAATGTGCGTGGCCAGAAAGCTTTGAAAATGCCCTGCAACTTCCGGGGTACGAAAATTGGCCGTGCTTCTTGGGACCGCAAGGTGAAGCTGGACCTTACCATGTGCAAGGGGCTTCAATTTCTGTTTTACTGCCCCGACGCGCGGCCTGTGGGTGGATTCAGCGTCTATTTGCGCAGTGGAAACGGATGGTATAGGGGACACTTTGATGCTCCTGCTGCAACCGATTGGGCAACAATCAGGATTCTCAAGGGCAACACTGACATCGAGGGCCATCCCGCTGGCTGGGGCAAGATCGATACGATACGCATCTCTGCATGGCGCGGCACAGATGCCGATACTGAATTCTACATTGCCGCTCTGGGGTTGTCTGATACAGATGGAAAGATAATCATAGTTCGTAATGACTCAGCTTCGAGCGCGCTGCCTACTGAAATAGAAGCTATCAAGCAGTACACAAACGTCATGGCGCAGTTTCTCGACCGTGCGGGTCTTTCGTACGTTGTCCTTAGCGACCTGGACGTCACAAAAGAAAGGCTCAAGGGCAAGGACCTCATCATCCTGCCCCACAATCCGCGGATGCCGGACAATGTTGCCAACGAGATCGCTCAGTTTCTTCGAGCGGGCGGCAAGCTGGTGGCCTGTTATTGTCTGCCGCTGCCTCTTCAGCAAGTAACGGGTATCCAGATTGGCGCTCACATTCGCCAGGACTATCGGGGCCACTTCGCCTCGATCCGTCCTTCAAGCAAGCCTTTGCGCGGTCTGCCGCCGATTACTCATCAGGCTTCCTGGAACATCCACCAGGCCTGGGCAGTGCAGGGACGCGGTCACGTTGCAGCGTGGTGGTACACCGATAGCGGCGAGTCGACCGGCAGAGCCGCCATCGTCGTCAGCGATAACTGCGTTTTCTTGACCCATGTCCTGTTGTCGGACGATCAAGACCAGAAGCTGCAACTGCTTCTGGCCATGGTGGGGAACCTCGTACCTGAGCTGTGGCGCCAGGCGGCCAAGGGCTGCCTCGACCGTGTCGGTAAGTTTGGATCCTTTGCTGATTATGATTCCGCCGTGCAAGGCATCAAGGCGCTTATCTCTCGCGGCGACCCTGCGATTCAGGCATTGGACCGTGCCGCCGCCCTTAGAACTCAAGGCCTGAACCTCTTAGCCGCTGCTAAGTTCTCCGAGGCCATAATCGCCGCTGAAGGAGCGCGAAAGTCCATACTTGAGGCATACTGTCTGGCCCAAAAACCTCTGCCCGGAGAACACCGCGCGTTTTGGTGCCACAGCGCTTTTGGCGTGTCCGGCATGAGCTGGGACCAGGCCATAAAGCTTCTGGCAGACAACGGCTTCACTGCTATTTTGCCGAACATGCTTTGGGCCGGGGCGGCCTTTTATAAAAGCGACTTGTTGCCTATGGCCAAAGACGTCGAAGCAAAGGGTGACCAGATTGAACTGTGTCTGGCTGCGTGTAAGAAGTATGGCATTGAATGCCACATTTGGAAAGTCAATTACAACATGGGTTCGGCTGCGAGTGAAGCCTTCATGGCCAGAATGAAGGTCCAGGGTCGGACGCAGGTCAATTACGATGGCTCCCCGAATGACCGCTGGCTTTGCCCCTCCCACCCGGAAAACCAGAGGCTTGAGGTTGAATCTATGATTGAGGTCGCTCGCAAATACGATGTGGACGGTCTGCACTTCGATTATATCCGCTATCCGAATAGGGATGCCTGCTTTTGCGCAGGTTGCCGCCTGCGCTTTGAAAAGGCCATTGGAAGAAAGGTCAACAACTGGCCGGCTGATGTTCGAAACGACGAGCGTCTGAGCCAGCAGTGGTTGGACTTCAGGCGCAGGCAGATAACGGTGGTAGTTGCCGCCCTAAGCGAACAGGCAAAGCGGGTTCGGCCCGGCATCAAGATCTCCGCAGCGGTATTTAGAAACTGGCCGGCTGATCGAGATTCAGTGGGTCAGGACTGGAGGCTCTGGTGCGATAAGGGTTATCTTGACTTCGTCTGCCCCATGGACTACACACCTTCGACCGCGCAATTCAAGCGTCTGGTTGAACAGCAGCTTATCTGGGCAGGCAAAGTCCCATGCTACCCCGGCATCGGCCTAAGTGTGTGGGGCGATTCTGCCGACATCTACGAGCTAATCGAACAAATCAACATTACGCGCGAGCTGGGTACGCGAGGTTTTACGATCTTCAACTACGGGCCCACCGAAGCAAAAGAAGTCTTGCCCCTGCTGGGAAAGGGCATGACCAGAAAATAGTAGCGTACAGCGTGCAGCGTATAATAGACACGAGTTTTGCCGCGTGGTTCGTAATACTTCGATTTTCGGAAAGACCGGCGCCCACCCTACCGTTCAGTCAACAACCTTATAGACTACATCGCCCTTTCTTACGCGCTGCGGCACCTTCACCCCCACGGAATCTCCCGCCTTGGCCTCTTCAACGGGCACGTTGCGGATCTGCATCGAGTCGACACTAAACTCAAGGTCAGTAGTGTGGCCCTTAATGCGGATCGTATCGGCCAGCTTCAAAGCTGCGGTTAATTCGATGGCTGCCACCACAGGTCGGGCAAAAAAATCCGAGACCGTTCCAATCATCTCCTCAGACATTTGAGTACCTCCATTACATCCTAACGGCTTCCCTTCAGTCAAATATGCACGATCTGTATTGTAACTGTTCTGCAAACTAAACATCTAAGCGTTCTCTGCGCTCTCGGCGGTAAAAACCTGAGGCTCTTTTCCAACTATGGCCAGAGATGTTGTTCGAGCCACTGGCCGGCAAGAATCGCCAGGTCCTTAAGGTTAATCCGCCTGTCCCCGGCAGGCTCGG
>CAZPJZ010000211.1:0-5004 GCA_964586995.1 uncultured Pirellulales bacterium
TATCATGAGTGAGAACCTCAATTCTTCATTCTGAACTCTGCATTCTTTCAGATGCCCGCAGGGCGGCGATTTGCTCGGCTCGGCGTTTGGCAAATTGCTGCGGCGTTAGCGCGGTGAAGCTGCCCGCTCGGCCGAAGTGCGCTTTGAATTTCTCCATCTGCTCGGCGGTAACGGCCCTGCGGTGTTGCAGCGTCGCCGAAGCCTGCCCAGCGGCAGGCAGAGGCGAAGGCGACGCAATGGTTCTTTTATTATTCTCTGTTATAGTATTATTATTAGTAGTTGCGCACGGGCGCGCAAGTCGATTCACAGATTTGCGCAAGTCGGATGTGCCTTTTTGCGCAGGACGTTGCTCATTCTCGAGCACCTCTTTTGCCCAGATAGTGCGGTAATAACCCTTGGCGTTTTTTATGCGTATGTACGCCTTTATCGCTCCAAGCCAGCGACGTACCATCGGCACCGAGACCATAAAGGATTCTGCCAATGTCTGATTGCTCTGCCAGCAGCCTTTGGCGCCGAAGCTGCGGATGTGCGCCAGGAGCATCTTCTCGCCCGGCGTAAGCTGGCGGATGCTCAGGATGTGGTCGGGAATCTTCAGATATGGCTCGACCGGTTTTTTCATTTTGCCGTGCTCCGGGAGGTGCTCAGAAAGAATCGCGCGATTTCAGTCAGGGCGGCGGCTCGCCTGGCAGCGTTGCTCGAGCCTGTGGCGGGTACCCCCGCCACAGGGCCGGGGGCTAAACCAGCCAGGAACAGGGCATCTTCGACAATGGGCAACTGCTCGGCGGTCAGGAAAAACACCACCGGTGTGGCAAAGGTTTTCGCAAGAGCCGGGGCAGCGGGCATCTTCAAGTTTGTCAGACGCTCTATCTGCTTTGCCGTCTGCGGCAGGAGTTTTGCCAGATCTTTCGTTCGCATTTGTTCGTTTAGCCGTCGTAGCAAAGCCAGTTTCTTCTCCAGAAGGTCGCAGCCCCCCAGGCGGTTCAGCGTCGCAAGCAGAATGTCGGTCTGTTGGTCATCGACGTCCCAGACGATTGCGTCGGCGCTTTTATACCCCAGTTGCGCCAGAGCGCGGGCGCGATGGTGCCCGTTGATGATTTGAAAGTAGCGCGGTCGGTCCGGGTGTGGCCGAACAACCAAAGGCTCGTAGCGATGCGTATCTGTGATGTTGCGAACCAGCTTGGCAAAGTTGGCCTTACTCATCCGGTTGGGATTATCCGGGTGCGGCACTAATCTATCAATGGCGATGGATTGAATCTTGTTCGTCATTGTTCATCCTTGTTTGCTTATGTTTAGTCCGCGGACCTGTGCCGGGGGCTAAGCGCGGATTGAACCAGATATAGTAGACCGGCCTATCGGTAAGTTTGCCCAGCACGTATTTTGTTCTTTCCAGGCTGGGGGCCATGTCGCGACGTCCTCGGTGACTTTGCAGAAAGCGGCGGATTCGACCTTCAATAAAATCGGCTTTCGGCCAGGCAAGCTGCGTCAGTTGCCCGTGTACATAAGCCGGGTCGATGAGATGATGCTGCTCGATGCCGACCAGACTGAACGCCTCGATAAGCTCGGCGCAGCGCTGCGGCAGCGGTGCGGTAAAAGGCTGCATTCCTGCCCTTTCAAAGAACGGATTGACCAGGCCCATTACCGCAAGCGCCTCAACGATGGGGACATCGAGCTTGGGCATGGTTTCGCGCACCAGTCGGCTGGCCAGGCCCAGACAGCGGAATCTCGGCTCGATGATGACCCTGCTGATACAGCGAATGTTTTCGTTTAGCAGCGCCAACTGCATGGCTCTATCCAGGCCGGTGAAGATACCGCCCGTAGCGACATTTCGCAGCTCCAGAGCGGGACTTGGCATTGCATAAACGATAACGCCGACCGTTTTTAAGCCAAATAAGCCGCGCAATGTGGGGTCCGGTCTTAGAGCGAAAATTGCGGCGAATGGGCCTGGTCGATTGTCGCGATAATGGTAGTGCCCAAGGCGCTCATAGTCCTCGATGTCGCCGGGGACGACGTGCAGCTTTTTGTACAGCGAACAGTTTTTCATATCATCCAACATTTAGCCGCCATCGCTGCGGCGACGGTCAGTCTTATAAATGACCTTCGTAACGCCCTGAAATTCCTTAACGATCAAAACATCCGGGGCCAGCTCAACCAGAATGTCATTGTGACTGGAGGCCAGGACAAATGTCACGCCCTTGCGTTTGGCAAACTTGTGGATGTTGTGCGAAATCACCAGCGCCGTGATTCTGTCGAGATTCGAGCAAAATTCATCTGCGAAGATGAACTTCGTGCCCGCTGCCAGAGCCATGGCCAGGCGAAATCGGTACTTTTCGCCGTCGCTCAGCTCTGCTGGTCGGCTCAGGACACAAAAGACGTCGCTTAGTCCGGCCGTGCTCAAGACACCCAGACCGCTGAAGAAGTCGCCGTCTATGCAGTCGATAAGACTTCTGTCCCGGGCAAGCGTTATTTGACCGAGATTTACTCTATCGCACACCGGTACAGATTTCTCCAGCTCTTGCAGCAGAATCGTTTTGCCTACGCCTGACGGCCCTGTGATGTAGACGATGTCACCATCGTTGATCTCGACCTGGCAGTGGTGGCTGACGCGTCTTTCGGTCAGTCTATCGCTTGTCAGGCCGAACATCCTGCATACCTGGGCGGCTTTGTCGGTAATTTCTCCCTGCCAGCCCAAGGTCCTCGAAACGGTGTATGTGGCCATAACTATTCTCCTGTGAGCCCCACGGTCAGAACTCCCGCAAAGCGGGCTCCAAACCGAGGGCAAACGTATCCTGTATTTAACCGCGTGTTTTACGCGGAGCTCTGCCTGATACTGGCGCTAATCTCCCGGATGTGTTCGAGGGTCTTGCGAACACTATAGCGAGTTAACTGATATTTTTGGGCGATTTCCTTTATCGTCATGCCCGTCAGGAAACGGTCTTTGGCTATGGCGAACTGGGTCTTGGTGAATCTGTCGCGGTTTCTCAAGTAGGTGATGTACCGGCTGTCCGTGAGCCTTTTTGTGAGCTTGCGGATTCTGCGAGCGATGCTCGTCTCATTGACACCAGCCAGCCGAGCCATCTGCCGAAAGGTATTGCCCTTTTCCAGATACATTGTTAGCAGCAGTCTGTCTTTTCCGGTCAGCAGGCTCACTCTGCTGCGGAGCAGATCGAGCCTATCGCGGCAGACGTTTTGCACTTGCCTGGTACGTTGCGACACGTTTGTGTGCACCTGTTTCATGGTTTATCTGATAGTTTGGGCTTTTGTTAGTCCCGACCGTGGCACCGCCAAAAACTCCTTGATGAAGGTCTGATGCATTCTCGTCACCTGAGAACGGCTATGTTGTATTAATATCTAATACTGGCTCGAAGTTAACAATCTGTGTGAGAGAAGTCAAGGACTTTGTATGATTTTTTACAAATATTTTTATGTGTATGCTGTTAATATAACATAACCTTCGGCAGGCAATGGATTTCCGTCAGCCCTTGCTGCTCGTACGGCGAGCAGGGCCGTAGCAGCGGGTGGGCCGGGATGACCGTGAAAAATAATTTGCATCTGGATGTGAGCTGGATATACTGAGCTTTTGAGTTCTACAAAATTGCAGGCTTGAACGGAGTCTGGCGAAAGACAGCGACAAGGGAATGCTGTCATTTCTAATAGATGAGCCGCCGGAGGTTATTCGACGGCGTGTGCGGGATTTGCAGGAACAGAGATGCCAGGACAAACTCCCAATGTGCTTGTGGTTGGCGGCGCTTATATTGATATGGCGATAAGGTGCAGCCAGATTCCACAGCCCGGACAGAGTGTCGGCGGGTCTGCTCTTTCGTATGCAGTCACTGGTCCGGGTCCAAGCCAAGCGGTGGAGGCCGCCCTGTGCGGCTGCCACGTGCATCTCATCAGCAAGGTGGGCGGTGATCCGTTTGGCCAGATGGCCAAAGCGAGTTTGGTGGAATTCGGCATCAATACGGACTTTATTTACACTGCCAAAGCGAAGAATACCGGCGTAGTGGTGACGCTGGTCAACGCCAAAGGCGAAAACGGAAGCTGTTTGTATACCGGCGCCAACAGCGCATTGCGACCAGAGGAGATCGAGGCGGCCGAGCAGATTATTGCCGACGCTGATGTTTGTCTGATTCACGGTCGATTGCCGCAGGATGCCATCGTGAAGGCCCTGCGATGCGCCGAGCTGCACGGCACGAAGGTCATTCTCAATCCGGCAAGACCGATAGAGCAGCCACGCCAACGAGGAGGCGACCTGCCTATTGAATATTTCTCAGCTAACATCTTGATCCCGAATCTATACGAGGCCGGCCAGATCACAGAGCAGTCGGCGGTTAGTATTCACACAGCCAAGCTGATAGGCTCGGACCTGGTGGCTCGCGGCGTCCAGTGCGCGGTAATAACCATGGGCAAACGCGGCTGTATGGTGGTGGATAGAACCGGTGCCGACCACATACCGGCTTTCGAGGTGGAGCTTGTCGATCAGACCTGTAGAGGCGACGCCTTTGCAGGGGCTTTAGCCGCCTGTTGTGCGGTCAGCGACGATATAAGAGAGGCGGCGAGGTTCGCCTCGGCTGCCGGGGCGCTGGCCTGCACAAAATTCGGCTCGATTGAGGCACTTCCCACAAAGGCCGAGATTATCGAACTGCTGCAAACCCGCGAAACGTAGCTAAACCCCTCGTCGTAGAGCCTGTCTATTCATGTGCTATTAGTAGGTACTGCGGGCTTTGCGAGATGGTCAGCTCCAGTTTATGAATGTTTTGCCAGTCGATGGCGTTTTTCGCGCCAAGCATACTGATAAGCATATCTTTATAGGGCTTTCGATCTATTATGACCTGGCGCTCTTGGCCGGTTGTCCAGAGCGCTAACGCCTCGGCTCTATCCTTGGCTAGTCTAAACACGAAGTCGTCGCCACTGCCGAGATTTACTCTCTCTTTAATGGTATAGCCGGCCAAGGCAGAAGCCAGGGTTTTTGCAGCGAGATATGCCGGCTTGGGCTGCAAATCGTGG
>CAZPJZ010000212.1:0-4985 GCA_964586995.1 uncultured Pirellulales bacterium
CCTTTCTCGTGGCGTTTTTGGAAAACCTTACGGTGCTTGGCGGAAAACTCATTCAGCGCCTTTTCTATTTTCTGGTAGCGCGGCATCATGTGCTGCATCATTTTCTGCTGAAAAGCCTGCGCCTTATTGTCGCGCTCGTAGGTGTTCACGTGCAGGGGGTAGTCGCCCACGCCCTTGGCCGACGCCAGCAGCACTCGGGCGGCGGTATCACGGCGAATCTCGCCAACCTCCGCCTGGCCAAGCGGCTCTGGCCGAGAAATGCACTGTTCCAGCTCATAGCCGTGAATCTCATAGCGCGGTGTGGCGATTTCCTTTTCCAGGTAGAAATAGACCTTCTCCATGCCAGGCTGCATCTGCTGCAGCGCAAAGACGGCCTCATCCACCACCATGACCCCCAGCGCCGAGGCGATGCCCTGGCCCTGTTTATTGGTCACCCTGAATTGCAGCTTCGCTTCCGTGCCCGGCAGATAACTGTCGCTGTCACCGGTGACTTTTATGCTCAGGTCGTCAGCCGGATCAACCAGAACCAGCCGTTGGTCGCGCACAATCACACCGTTTTTGCCGATGAAGTAGGCGTTGATCTGCACAGTTCCAGCCAACATCGCATCCATGACAATCCTGTCCGACGCCTTGCCTTTTTGCAGTTCCAGCGTCCGCGTCAGGTAAGTCTGACGGTCCTTGATTAAGTCCATATATATGGTCCCGGCTTTGCGCGTGGAAAAGACCGACAATTGTATCGGCTCGCCCACCCGGTAAAGGCTCTTGTCAGTACGAAGCAGAACCGAATCGTCATCCTTGCGGTCTTTAGTTTTCAGCTCCACCGTGGCGCCGCCGGTGTGTCCCTGGGAGTCTCTGGCGGTCAGTGACATCTTTATCGCGCCGTCGTCGGGCGGCGTCAGCGTGATGTGGCCGAAACCCGCCTCGTCCGTTTCGATGGTCACCTTCCGGTTGTCTGGAGGATTGTCCCAGCTTACCTTGCACGCCGCAGGTGTCGCATCCGCATAGGTGGTGACAATATAGACTTTGTTTTCGAGTCCGGCGATAAGCTCGCCGCTTTCGGGGACCGCCGCCACGATGATGGGTGAGGCGGTCACGGCCAGATTCTTGGTGATGGTCTCTTTATGATCGGCGGTATCCGTGACGCTAACCTCGAATTTGGCTGAGGCCTTGCCAGCCTCCAACGGCTGACCCACAAAATGTGTAGGCAGGCGTACCTCGAAGGCGTAGTGGCCGTTCTGGTCGGTCTTACCCTCGATGCTCTGGAAGTCCACGTAGGCAACGTCGAACTTCGAGCATTTGATTTGCACTTTTCCGCCCGCCACCGGCTTGCCGAAGAAGTAGTCCACCTGAATTTCGCCCTTGACGGCGTCACCGGGTTGGTAAAAGCTGCGGTCGCTTTTGAAGTTGATCTTGAACTTCGGCAGTACATAGCGGCTGACGGTTACGGTTTTCTCTTCGCTGGCGCTGGCCACGATCGCGCGGACGCGGTACGTGCCCATATTCAGCTCGTCGGCCAGCACAAAGTCCGTATGGCAGATGCCGTAGCGGTCGGTCTGCGTGCGCACCTTGAAGACCTTGTTACCCTTGGAGTCCTCCACCTCGAATGTGACGTCGGCCTCGGCCAGAGGCTTCATGTCGGGCTGAGACAGCGTCAGCGCGCGCAGGTGCATCGTTTGCCCCGGCTGGTAGAGCGGCTTGTCGGTGGTCAGGAGCGTGCGCAGCGCGCTTCGGATGTGCACCGTCTCTTCCACCGTGTCTGTGGCGGTCTTGGATGTGACCGTAATCTTAAGCCGGGCATTGCGCAGCACCGTATCAGGCATCTGAAGCTGTGCGGCTACCTCGCCGTTCTCATCGCTTTTGGCCGTGAATTTGGAGATGACTTTGTCCTCGTGCAGCAGTGCAGCGGCGATTTCTGCTCCACTGATGGGCGTGCCGGACGCACGGTCGCCGACCAGAACTCTGATAATGGGACGCGTGCCAGCCACAAATTCACGCTGGCCCAGCACGGTCGTTTCGAGAATCTCGCCGACGAACAGGAGGCTGCGCCGCCGAAAATCCTGGTTTGAATCGAAGCGGTAGCGCAGATAATAGTCCGACAAGTCCTTCTTATTGACCTGCGCGACCAGATCGATTCGCAGCGGCTTTCCGGTGTGCCGGCGTGTGACTTTTGCCAGCAGCTTGCCGTCCAGCTCGTAAAGCTCCACCTCAAGTGTGCCGCTCCTGCCGGCGGGCGGGCAAAACTCGATGGTGACCGCCTCGAATGAAATTTCCAGAATCGATAGTTCCACGTTTGCCTGTTGCTCCGGATTTGGCCCGGAGCTTGCCGAACCCGTGGCAAGAAGCAGCAGTATACCCATTGCCGCCGCTGCCAGGAATCCAGCCAGAATCGTTCTCTTATACATGTCTGCGCCTTTCCATATTGAAAATTGTTGTTCCCAGCGGGCCCAGACAGTACAGTCGTTCAAAGCCCGCCTATATATTTAAGACAGCTCGCAGGCATATAGGTTGACAGCCATGGATAGATTTCTTGTGGTTTTTTCCTTATCCTGTGCTAAGTGCTTTCTTGCAAAGCCTTTAAGGAAAAGTAAAAGTTGTGTAAAATGGCTGGCAACAAAGCTTTCCACAGAGGCTGCGCCCGGCTGCGAATAATCAAGACTCAATTAGGAAAAACGGTATGCAGTGTCAGCTTTCCACTTGCCGATATATAGAGCACTGACGTAAAATACGGGCATCGTAGGATTTTGTCGGCGTAGGATGATGCACCGTGGCAGTCCGGTCCAACGAAAGGAGATGGTTATGTGGGAAGAGGACAGGCAGTTAGATATTCTGCAAGAGCGGGCGCAGTATGACGACGATGACGAGACGGAGGACGACTCCTTTGACCTGGAAGATGACGATACCGACGAAGATGATGACGAGTACGAATCTGACAAAGACTCCTGTTATCGCCAATGGGTTGGGTAACAGTTTCTGCCGGCGGCGGTCGGTTTGCTGAGGACATTCGAGGCATAGCCTTTTATCGAGCTATTTCTTTGCGCAGCCACTCTATGCTCTGCTCGACTTTGCCGGGTGCTGCTTCGCACTCGATGGACAGGACGCCGTCCCAGCGCGTATCCTTCAGCAGCTCAATGCAGCCCGCGATATTGTCGGCGTTGACTCCTTCACCGATAGCGACCACGGACGAAGCGATGCCGGTCTGCTCTCCTCTGGCGGCCTTGGCCAGTTGCGGGCTCACGTCCTTGATGTGGCAGTGTGAGAGTTTATCCCGGAAGCGTTTGAGGAACTTGACGGGGTCCTGGCCGGCGATGTAGGTGTTGCCAGTGTCGAGGTTCAGCATAAGATAAGGCGAATCGAAGAAGCTTAGTATCTGCTCCATCGTGTCGGGATTGGTCGTATACGGCCCGTGCGGCTCGACATTGATAATCATTTCGTACTTTTCTGCCCAGTCCAGCACGACGCGGTAATACTGCTTCATCAAGGCCATCACTTCGTCATCGGTGTATCCGTCCGGCTTATGGCCGCCATCGGTGGTGTCCACACAAGGACAGCCCAGGGCCTTGGCGAACTGCAAGGCTCGCAGCGTATAGCCGATACCTCGATACTGGCCTTCCGGGCAAGACATCGGGTAAGCCGCATCCAGTTGCGAGACCTTTAGCCCCAGCGAGTCCAAGTATCGCTTCAGTTTGAGTGGGTCGTAGTGCAGCGGTATGTGGGGATTATACCCCAATGCCTGGATGAAATAGTCGCCGTCAATGGTGCCGAACTCCACGTACTTGATGCCGTGGTCTTTGGCGAACTGACAGGGAACCTCATAGGACACATCGAAATGCCGCCAATTATCTACATGCATGCCTAATCTTAACATGTTCCTGCTCCTTTCGTCTCATTTCAAGCCTTCTGCAAAATTGCAGGTTAGGCATACTTTGACAAGAAAAAATGGTTTTCTGTTTTTTCTTGTCAAACAGTAAGCTGTTCTCTGGCAGACAGTTAAGCGATTATTTAAGAAAATCCAATGACGGATTTCCTTAAATAATATATGCCTAACCTGCAATTTTGTGGAACTCATATCATTTCAAAGGTATACAGACATCGTAGTTGGGTTTGAAGCGTCGGTGCCATTTCAGTGTCCACAATTCTTCCAGGTAGATTCTCTGGACGCGACTGTCCACGAATCCAATGTTGGTGGCTTTTTTATGCCGGTCAACGCAGAAACGTCCCATGAAGTACCCTTCGGCATGGGGATAGCCTGGATAGCCGCTCTCGCCGGACAGGTCTTGTGGCACCCTATCGGTATCGAAAGGCCATGAGCCGACCCACACCGAATCGCCCAACAGCGGAACAGTTGGCTCAGCGTCCGAGTATTTCTTGTAGAAATTCCCCGCCGGCAGTCCCGGGCCGTAAATTGGATTTTCAGGCAGCAGCCATAAATTTAGCCCATAACTGCCTTCTCCGCCCATGAATCGCCACGAGTGATAGGCTGAACCAAAGAAGGAATCTTCCGAGCGGTCTGGGCGTTTTGTGATCGGACAAAACGCCACCTTCATCACGCCCTCTATGTGGGCGGCAGGGTTATTCTTATACTCCTTGGCGCTCAAATAGGGCGCCAGTTGATGGAACCAGTACTGGCCGGGCTGATGAGAGAAGGGCATCGTTCGATCCTCGTGATCGAGCGCGTAAAGATTCATCGCCAAGCACAACTGCCGGATATTGCTCTGACAAGCATTTGAACGCGCCTGCTTACGCGCATAACTAAGCGCCGGCATTAAAATCGCCATCAAGATCGCGACAATGGCGATCACCACTAAAAGCTCTATCAATGTAAAACCTCTTTGTCTGTTCATAGCTACCATGCAAAAGAGGCCCATCGCGGCGAACCGGATGGGCCTCAGATACATGCAAAAAGCAGCTAACTGCTCAACCGGATGCCCTTACGGCTGCGGCCAAAACTGTTGTTCGAGCCATTGTCCGGCAAGAATCGCCAGGTC
>CAZPJZ010000213.1:0-4984 GCA_964586995.1 uncultured Pirellulales bacterium
ATACTAATTTTCTAATCAACAAGGACAATAATCGTAGTATGTCGTGTAAAATTGTTGGGTTGTATGTTGTGCCGTGTGGTATTGGTCCATAGCTGAACGCTGGCAGCTTGTATTTGAAGGGTTCCTGATGCTGCTGTACCTTGTTAGCTGTAATGTGAGTTTTCTTGACAATATTGGTAGGGAGCGTTATTAACGGGGGCAACCTGTTACTTTGTTGGGCTGGCAGGTATTTTGTCAACAGGCTTTTCACTGTACGCTGTGAGTTGGCTGGACGCCGGCTGGTGGGATACGGGCTTATTTGGTGAGAAAATACTCATGACAGAACACAGGGCGGACTCGAGTTTTCGTGGTCTGAAGACGTTCTACGTCGGATTTGACGTGGGCAGCAGCTCCGTGCACTATGTGGTGCTTACTGAGCAGGAGCAGGTGGTGTATTCGCCGCGCCCTATAATACATTTTGCCAACCCAATAGGGGCCCTACGCGAGGCCTGGGCTGATATATGCCGCCGGTTTGGTGGCAGTGTGATAAAGAGCACGGCTTTTACCGGCAGTGGTGCCGACGTTTTCCCTCGCGTCATGAGTGGGGTCGTATATGTTTACGATAGCGTGGCCATCCCGCAAGGAGTGCAGGTCATTGCGCCCCCAGCCAGCTATGTCTTTCACATGGGGGCGAAAGACTCCTACTTTTTCCATGTCAAGACAGTTGACAACCGACGGGTCATCCAAGACTGGAAGACGGGCACAAAATGTGGCGGCGGCTCCGGGACGCTGATAGAAAAGCAATGTCGCAGGCTATTTGAGGGGGAGGTTCCAAATCCCGTACTCGAGGATACGGGCTCGACCTTGGAGGAGTCAGCCAAAGAGATTATTCGTGTCAGGAACAGGGCAAAGCTCCAATCCCGGCTGGAGGAGATGTTCCGCCGGGCCGAGCAGGAAGCGGCTAGGTCAACTGAGCCAAGCGAGTTCCTGGCTCGCTGCGGGGTGGTGATTCAGTCGGACCTGATCCACAAGCAGAATGAGGGTGCGCACAGGCAAGATAATTTGGCCGGGTTGTTCCGGACGGTTGCAAGAAACTACAGAATAGACGTGCTCGGCGCCCGCGAGTTTGTCCACACCCGGGATGCCGGAACCGCTATAGGGACCGGCGGTGTCATGGGCAACGACTTGGTGCGCACGTACCTGGGCCAGCTTCTTGGAATTTCTGTAGATAGGCCGGTTCATTACCATAATGTCGCCGCTATAGGCGCAGCCGTAAAAGCAATAGAGCAGGATAATAGCTTCGTGTTCAACATCGACCAACTGGACAAGGTGGCCGAATATAGCAGGCAGAAAAGGCAGTTTGCTCCGCCCCTTGTGGAAAGTCTGGCGAACGTGCAGGCGGCAAGCCAGCAGCTCAACGAAGATATCCCCGTTGGAACCGAGGTCGTGCTGGGAATCGATGGCGGCAGC
Source organism: uncultured Pirellulales bacterium (assembly GCA_964586995.1). Classification (GTDB taxonomy): domain Bacteria; phylum Planctomycetota; class Phycisphaerae; order Sedimentisphaerales; family Anaerobacaceae; genus JAFNGF01. Next base: position 1,450 of record CAZPJZ010000213.1, read on the forward strand.
ACCACTACGAAGGGTGCTCTGGTGGAACTGCGAACGGGAAAGCTTCTTGATAAGCTCTACATTAAGACCCACGGCAATCCGGAAGAGTCGCTAAAGCGGGTGATAAAGTATCTCAGCCGGCATCGTGACAAGGTCATTGTCAAGGGCGTCGGCGCAACTGGTTCGGCGCGAAAGCTGTACGAGAAGATCCTGCTAAGTAAGAAAAAAGCTGACGAGTTGGGCAGAAATGGGGTGGCTCTGGTTGACAGGATAACTGATGAGATTACCTGTCACGCTCTGGGCGTGAAGCATTACAACGACCAGATAGACACCATCTTTGAAGTCGGCGGCCAGGACATGAAGTTTACCAGCTTCGCCAAGGACGGCACGGTCAAAGAGGCCAAGATGAACTATAGCTGCCAGGCCGGCTCCGGGCAAACACTGGAGAACATGGCCGACGTTATCAATCTGAACGTAGAGAATTCTCTGCAGGAAGCCGCTCTCCGCGCCAAAAGGGTCCCTATCATCGATTCGACTTGTGGCGTTTTCATGGAAATGGATGAGAACAGGCTCATCGCGGAGGGCTTTAGCAGGGACGAGATCGCCGCTGCCATCATCAGAGGCACGGCGGCAAGCTACTACTACAAGTTCGTTGGCGGCTCCCAGCACGTGGGGCAGAAATGTTCCGCCCAGGGCGGCCCCCCGTTGGGCAGGGCTTTTCTGGCGGCACTTGCCCAGGTAACGGGCAAACAGATAGAGGCCTATCCGCACCGTGAGATGTTTGGTGCCTGGGGCCAAGCCCTGGACATCATCGAGACCATCCGGCAGTGCCAGAAGCAGGGCAAAGAATGTAGCTCGGCCTTTAGGGGCTGGGATTTGGTGGACATGCCTTTTCAGAAGCGCCGCGTTCCTTGCAAGGAGCTATTTCAGGAGAAATCCTGCGGGATGCGTGACTGCCAGCTTGAGGTCTTTACCATTGAGGATGACCAGATCATCACGGGAGGTTTCTGCCCGAGAGGCAATTCCGAGTCAGCCGCAAGGCCCAAACTCAATTATGTCGATAAGTACCATGAGATTTTTGAAAAGCACTTCAAACAGTACGGAGTCTTGTTGACCGAGCTGGCCTCGGGAAAGAGCGCCGGGCATGCCAAAAAGACCGTAGGCATAAAGAGGAGCACGGCAACGCTGGCGGAGAAGGGGATTTGGAGTGCGGCCCTGCTGAGCAGGCTTGGGCTCTGTCCCGTTATATCCCCCAGAAGTGACAAAGAGATAGCCAAGATCGGCGTCGACAATTCAAGGACGGAGTTCTGTATCGCCAGAAAGCTGGCGACCGGGCACGCCTGGGTCTTAAGCCGCGATTCCAACGTTGAATACCTGTTCAATCCGAGTTTTATTGAGCAGCGAAAAGACGCGCCGCCGAACTTAAAATACTGCATTTACACCGAATCTGAAGGATACGTCCTGAATGATGTTCTTTCGCTCGACAAGAGTAAGCAGATAAATCCCATTCTGCATTTCGGAGACAACGAACTTCTGGTCCAGGCGTTCAGGAGCGAATTCGATAGGCTGGGCTGGAAGTTTACAAATCGACAGATCCGCTCTGCGATCAAGTACGCAGAGCAGGCTGAAGCCAGATTCAAGGCCGCACTCTATCAGCAGGGCGACAAATTCCTCAGGCGAATCGAAGGCACGGATGTAAAGGCCTACGTGGGAATTGGCAGGGACTACGTGCTGCTCGACCCGGAGGCCAGTTCCAACTCCGGGGCCATGTTCTCGCAGGTCAGGGGCCTGGATTACATACCTCAGATTTTTTTGGAGCATAGATTCGAGGATATCGACATCGGCGAAATCGTCACTAACGAGTTTTGGGTCGAGAGCGTCAAGATCCTCGCAGCCAATGTCTTTGTGGCGCAGCATCCGAACCTGTTCGCCATCAGGATGATGAACTTTGCCTGTGGGCCCGATAGCCTGAAAATCTATCAGGAGGAAAAGATTCAGCAGGCGGCCAGTAAGCCCTTGCTGGTCTTGCTGACCGATGCCCAGACGAACAACGCACCTTTCGTCACCCGGACCGAGGCGCACGAAAGGGTGGTCAATCAGAGCAGGCCTCGACGGGTGCAGCTTGAGTGCATAAGAGGCTACAGCAGCGATACGTATGACAAACGGACCTGGCTTATTCCCTATATGGGAGACGCCAGCTACGTGGGGGTGGCGGGCCTGAAATATTTCGGCATCGACAGCCAGGTCCTTCCCACCAACACGCAGAGAGGCTACGAAATAGCCCGAAAGCACATCTATACCGAGGTCTGTCATCCTCTCAAGGGCGTGGTGGGTGACGCGATCGGCTTTCTGGCTGAGCAGATCGAACGAAACGGCAAGTCCCACGTCGAAAATAATTACCTTGTGATGCTGCCCACTACCAGCGGGCCTTGCAGATTCGGTAAGTATACCGAGCTGCTCAGGTACTTTATGGACGCCGAAGGCCTCGAAAAAATCCCGGTCGTCGGTCCCTCTGCCGAAAGTGATTATCTGGACATACCGTTCCCGCAGAGCTTCGGCGTGGCGGATAAGATTAAGATGCAGCAGTTGCTGTTCAAGGGCGTCAAGGCAGCCGACTTGTTGGAGGATATAGTCCTGAGATTTCGCCCGTACGCCCAGGACGGCACCGCCGTTGACAGGCTGAAGAAAGAGCGGCTGACTGCACTTCAAGAGGTGGTGCAAAAAGGCGGCAAGACCGAGGAGCTGGTCAGGTGGGGCCAGCAGACCGTCGCCTTGTTTGAGGCAACTTGCCCGCAGGACGGGCAGCGGTTCCCTCTGGTGCTCTACATAGGGGAAATCTACATGCGGCAGCACGACCCCTATACCAGCTACGTAGTCCGGCAATTGGAGCAGCAGCGCCTGGAAGTGATAAGAGACCCCATCACCGACTGGTTGTACTACGTAAATCAGGTCAATCAGCGAAATTCCAGAAGGGACGTGAAACTCAGGCTCGCCCAGTTGGACTTGGCCAGGGCTGTAAGCTGTGCGGGCAGACTCGGCAAATCGGTTCTTAAGGGCAAATACATGTCCTCGGTCGAGCGGAAAATTGCCCAGCCGTTCCACCACGTGCTCGACGGCAGACACGTCCTGCCAACGCCGATGGAAATGATCGAGACCCTGGAGAGGCACCACGAGTGCCACGGCAACATCGAGGGCGAATCGCCCTTGAGCACGGCCATCGCTTATTACTTTATGCATGATTTGATCCAGCCGAGAGGCGATGCCTACATCTCCGGGATATTTCACGTTGGCCCATTTACCTGCATGCAGGAGGGAGTCGCCACCGCCAAGATAGAGGGGATGGCCAAAGAATTGCGCAAGAGAAGGCCCGATTTGGTCTTTCCCATAATTCACGCATTCTTCGGCGACTCCCCAAGCGCCAATCTGGATTCCGAAATCGCAGTTTTCAAAGAGCAGTGCTACCAGAAAAGAGAGATGCTAAAAGAAAAATACGCCCCTAAGGCGCCGGCGACGCAAGCTCCCACCAGGATAGCGATTCAAGCGCACTCTCACGCCA
>CAZPJZ010000214.1:0-4977 GCA_964586995.1 uncultured Pirellulales bacterium
TGACCCCTTGCTCGCCGTCGAGGTCCGCCGGGCTGCCTGGCGGTCCCAGCCACCAGTGGGCAAAAATCGCAAGGTCCTTCAGGTCGACTTGGCAGTCCCCGTTCATATCGCCGACTGGACAGGCCCCTTGGGCAAAGCCCACCAAAAGTATGCCGAGCACGAGGGCGACCCCCGCTTTCGCGGGGCTGACTCCTGCCTTCGCAGTGGGAGCCTGCCCCCGCAGAAGCGGGCAGCAGGAATGGATGCTCGATGCTCGGGGCCGGATACAGGAGAGAAACAAGCGTTTCGTAAATCTGTGCATATCGCTATTCTAACATATCAGGGGTGTCTGAGTCAACCTTGCTTGACAACTGCTCTTGCATCCACTATAATTCAAAAAGTTTATCCGTTGAGGGAGGCTTCCGCCTGAGCCTACGAGGAGGTTGCCGGGCAAAAATTGAAGTTGGACGTATATTATTTGAGCAAACCCGCTCCCAGGGTTTGCTCAAATAAGGCGGAGCAATTTGCGATGTTGGTCGCTGACGGCTCGAAAAGCAAAGAGTCTCGCGCTTTTTTGCTTTTCAAGGTATGCCCAAATTCGATTTTTGAGGGTCAGCGACAAGCCGTCTTTCGACCAAGCAAATGGTCTCTCATGTAAGCATGGGCACGGGACTTCGTCATGGTGACGCGAAAGGCGATTGTGGCAATATGCCTGGTGGCCTTTGCGGCGCCGACTGGTTGGCCGCTGGTCTGTCATGAGGCAGATTGGCCCCTGCCGGCCGAGTTGCCGGATATGCCGCCTGTGGAATGTCTGGCAATGATAGACAACGGCTACACGAAAATCTCCGCTGCGGTTATAGCCCCCAATTTTATCATCACGGCGAACCACTGGGGAAATCACGTCTGCAAAAAACTCAGGCTCGGCAATGAAGATGACTGCAATTACATCCTTGTCCAGATGAGGGGGGATGCTTTCTCAGACATCGCCGTGTACAGAGTCAAGAAACTTCAATGGCAGGAGCCGGGACATCCGGGAGATCCCGCCAATGCCCAGCGGCAAGACTACGATTACTTGAAGGACGCCAACTTCCGGCAATGGGTCGAGCTTTACACCGCAGGTGAGGTTGGAAAGACAACCCTGATCGGCAGCTATGGCCCGCAAAGGATATCAATAGGCAACGAGGTGATCACGCGGGACGACTACCCACCCATCATCATTGCCCCAGGCCAGCTTCACTGGGGCCAGAATGTCCTGTCAAGCGCCATCTCAACTCGCCTGTATATGACCTTCAGCCCAGTTGGCGCAGATGACTACGTACCGTACGAAGTGTATGGCGGCAGGTGGGACTCGGCGTCGCCCTGGTTCATCAAAGATGGTGACAGTTGGAAATTGGCAAGTTTCTACAGTGGTCCGTGTATAGGGCCGAGACTTGGCTGCCCGGAGTATGCCAACTGGATATATGACCAGGTCCGGTTGATGAGCGGCATCGAGCCGGCATCCGGGGCGGCAAAGAATCCGAGTCCGGCGGTTGATTCGCAAGCGGTGGATTATCCGGTTGTGCCGCTGACGTGGAAGCCCGGAGCTGGCGCCGTGTGGCACGATGTCTACTTAGGTACTCGCGGTGTTCTGGTCGAAGCGGCGGACAGGCAGTGTCATGACCTTTTCAAGGGTACTGTGACTGAACCGGTTTTCCAGCCCAGCGAACTGGAGTCCAGGCGCAAGTATTACTGGAGGGTGGATGAGGTTGATTCGGATGGTCGCATAACCAAGGGATTGGTGTGGTGGTTTACCTATATGCCACACCGGGTGCAGAATGTCCAAACGGGGCGCTGGTATTGCGGCATACAAGAGGCCATAGATCAGGCCGATGCCGGCGATGAAATCGAGGTCAGGCAGGGTGTGTATAACGAAATACTGCGTTTCTACAACGCAAACGGATACAAGGCGGTAAAAATCCGCAGCGCCGATCCAACTGACTGGGAGGCGGTGAGGGGGACACGGATAGTGGGCGGTGCCGTTTTCCCAAACGGCGGCGGCGCAATCGAGGCAGAACTGAAAGGCTTCTCAATAGTCCCCAAAAAGTCCAAGGGCATTTTGATCTGCAACAGCTCTCCGATAGTTACCGGCTGCATCATTGAAGGAGACCCGATAGAAGGCCGCGAGGATTTTCTAATCCACGTCTGGGGAGATAGCACACCAATAATTGCGAACAACATCATACGTGGCGGATTTGTCGGCTTGCATTTCGATGGCCTTGCTTCTTCCGGGATTGTGCGCAATAATACAATTGTACAGAACGATTATGGAATAGTTTTAGGTGATGACATTACCTGTCCACTGATAAAAAATTGCATCGTTTGGGGCAATGGCTTCGATCCGAGCTGCAATCTGGTCGGCGTTTTTCCGCTTGGGGACGCCTTACGGGGCGACCACGTGGAGTATTGCTGCATAGGCGGTTGGGGCTGCGAGCCCGGCCAGCGAGATGCAAAGGGCAATTTCGACCTGGCGCCGCAATTCGTAGACGAAGATAATGGAGATCTTCACCTTCGCTTGAATTCGCCGTGCATCAACGCGGGTGATCCCGAAATGGCGCCCCGGCTCGGTGACGCTGACGTGGATGGCCAGCCGCGGGTCATGGGCGGAGCAGTAGACGTGGGAGCAGACGAAGTGGCCTTGAAGGTTGACACTTCGGCTGAACGGTTCTCCTTGAGCAAGGTTTTTGACCTATCGTACAAAGCCCTAATGTTTTTTCCTGTCGCCGGTGCGAACTCCTATGGTGCCTGTCTACGAGACATCACCCAACTGCCGACAATCCCTTTCGGAGGTACCATTCTGTCGCTCGGTGACGATGGTTGCGAGCGGGTGAGCCTCAGTGACGGCAAAACGGTGCTTATTTATGGCAGGCCCTTTCAAGCCTTCTATATCGGCAGCAATGGTTATATAACCTTCTCAAGATGGGATAACGACCACAGCGGTTCGTTGTTCGACCATTTCTGCACAGAGCGTATTTCTTGCCTGTTCGACGACTTCGATCCGTCAGCGGGCGGGACAGTCAGTTGGCAGCAGATGGCCGACCGCGCAGTTGTGACTTGGCAAGATGTCCCCGAATATGGCCGGGCCAATTCCAACACTTTCCAGGTCCAGATGTATTTTGACGGGCGGATACAGCTTGCTTGGCTGGACATCGCCGCCGAGGAGGGCGTCGTAGGGCTGTCGGATGGTCTCGGTTTGCCGGTCGGTTTTAAGGAGACGGACTTTTCGCAGCATCCTCACTGCAGAGTGGGGCCTCCGACTATCTCCGGTTATGTGCGGACTACGGCCGGCTCCGGAATGAGCGGCGTGGCGCTGACCTTCGGCGACAATGGCGGCAGCACTGTTACCGATAGCAGGGGTTATTACTGCAAGGCGGTGCCGCATCTGTGGTCGGGGCAGGTCACGCTGAGTAAGAGCGGCTATGTTTTTAGCCCGATGCTGAGGTCCTATACCAGGGTAACCTTCGACAGATCAGACCAGGATTACACGGGTTCCGTGGAGCGGTTGCCCGGCTACTTTGCCGAGCAGTTTTCTTGGGACAATTCTTTCGACCTATCATACCGATCCATAATGTTCACTCCTGCCGGAGACGAGGCTTGCTACGGCGTCTGTCTGCAGGAGATTAGCCGGTTGCCGACGAGTCCCGCCGGAGGTGTATACCTATCCTTGAAGGACGACAGTTACGCGCGCATCAGCCTGAGTGGCAAGGAAACGATATCAATCTACGGCAAGCGCTTTGCGAACTTTTACATCGGCAGCAACGGGTACATAACCTTCTGCCGAGGTGATGATACCGCCAGTGAATCGCTGGACGGTCATTTTCAGACTGAGCGTATTTCCTGCTTATTTCAGGACCTGGATCCTTCCATAAGTGGACTGATCAGTTGGAGGCGTTTGGCTGACCGTGTGGCTGTAACGTGGGAAGACGTTTCCGAGTACGACCAGAGCAACTCGAATACCTTCCAGGTCCAGATGTATTTTGACGGCAGGATACAACTGGCCTGGCTGGGCATCGCTGCTACAGAAGCTGTTGTAGGTTTGTCAGACGGTCTGGGCCTGCCACTGGACTTTCGTCAAACGGACTTTTCGGAATATCCACTATGCGGGACGAAAAGGCCCGTTATTTCCGGGTATGTACGGACCCTCGGCAACGCCGGGGTCGGCGGTGTGACTGTAAGCTTCAGTAACGAAGACGGCAGCGCCACTACCGATAGCAGCGGTCATTACGAAAAGACCGTATCATACGGCTGGTCGGGCGTGGCTGCGCCAACTAAGAGCGGCTATGTCATCAGGCCCACGTGCCGGCCATATACCAATGTAACCTCAGACGTATCGGACGAGAATTACGTGGCCGAAGCTGCCCTGCTGGCTGATTATTTTACCGAATGGTTTGATTCCGATCTTGACGCCTTTGATTTGTCGAACAAATCAATAATGTTTGTCCCTACAGCAGATGGCGTCTCCTACGGTGCCTGTCTGCAGCAGATTACTCAGCTACCGACCAGTCCTGCTTGGGGCACGATTCTGACGCTGAACGACGATAGCTATGAGCTGGTAAGCTTAGATGATCAGAAAATGGTTTCTCTCTATGGTATGAGCTTGCCGGCTTTTTACGTCTGCAGCAACGGCTACGTAACTTTCTCCCATGCCGATAACGACCACAGTGAGTCCTTGCTCGATCATTTCTTGATGGAGCGCATATCCTGTTTGTTCGCGGATTTGGACCCATCCATGGGCGGGACGGTGAGCTGGAACCAGGCCGGCGACCGCGTGGTTGTGACCTGGCAGGATGTTCCTGAGTTTGGTGAAAGCAACTCTAACACCTTCCAAATTGAGATGTATTTTGACGGCAGGATACAACTGGCTTGGCTGAACGTTGCAGCCAAGCAAGGCATTGTTGGTTTGTCAAATGGCCTTGGTTTGCCGCCGGACTTTCAGGAGACGGACCTCTCAGCGTATAGTCC
>CAZPJZ010000215.1:0-4974 GCA_964586995.1 uncultured Pirellulales bacterium
AAAGCGCTCGATCCGAAGAATGCTTCGGCGATAACCTCGTCGTGACTGCCGGCGTAGTCAAAATCCATCGCGAAAGCCACATCCAGCGAATCAATATCCAAATGACTTACTCCAAGCATATAGGGAGCCAGTTCGATTACCAGTCTATCCTGGCTGTAGGCATCTTCAAAGTTCGGCGGATTAACGACGCCCGAGCCAATGCGATCTACCTCGAGGCTAATCCAGCGATATTGACCGAGGTCGCGATCCTCTTCGAGGCAGTACTCATTTTTCTCCCGCCGGTAGAAGCGACCCATAGATGGAAACTGCTTTTGTATCCGCTCAAAAAATGCCAGGATGGTATCGCGCTGGGTGGGTAGGTCCAGTTCCGTATTAACGTACATATCCAGATAAAAATCATCGCAAAGGGAACGATAGCTATTCACCATCATGGTGGGCAAGTCCTCCAAATCATGCCCCGGCAAAGTGCCTTGCCAAGGCCGCATCGAAAAAATTCAAAACTCCGAAACTCACACAGTCGCTCGACCATTCCTTAGGATTCGCTCCGTCTTGGCGATTGCAGCACACGGACGTTCCACGTTGGGTCCCTGCCGAGACAAAACTTCGCCCTTGAAGACCCACAGACGCGGCGGCAAGCTATCGCAAAACCGGCTCCTTATTCAGATATTCCGTCTCCCAGATTCTCTCAGTTAGACCTTGAAGCTCCCTGTCGTAATTCTTGAGCATTTCGAGGTATTCAGGAGATTCTAATGCCTCCTTGGCCTTTTCATCTTCTGGTTTTACGTTTTGGGGCAGGACTGATTTTCGAAAGATCTCGTAGTGGTCTCTTATAGAGCATGGCATCAACCAGTTATTCGGCCTCTTCCAATTGTCGAACCCGTACTCTCTCTGCCATTTTCGGCCGTTTTTCATGAAGTCCGAGAATAGCGCGTCTGACAGCGTCTTTCCATTATTGTACAGCTCGTAGATATTATCGACATAATAAGGGATAAACGCACAGGGCGTCACGTTGCCGTGCCAGTCGATGTAGGCGTACCCGCCGCTTCGGCCGTATGCAATGCACCCTCTGGCCAGGACGCCGCTGTTCCAGAAATCCGCCAGGCAGTATTTCTTCTCAGTAAGCAGTTGTTCCCATTTTCTGTAGAGATGGACTCTCTTTTCGGGAACGACCATAAGCTCCACTTCGTCTTTACCCCTTCCGATGGGCATAAGCTGGAACTGCCACATATAACAGGCGCCTTGCTCCTGGAAGTAGTAATCATAAAATTCATCGGTCAGCAGCAAATCCACGTTTTTGCTGGTTGCCGTTACGGAGATGCCGAAAGGCACACCGACTTGTCTGAGACGCTCGAGAGCTGCCAGGATTTTCTTAAATGTGCCGCGGCCTCTTCTCTGGTCGGTTTCTTGCTCGAAACCTTCGACCGAGACGGCAGGAGTGACATTGCCACACTCTGCGAGCTGCCGGGCAATTTCCTCGCTAACAACCGTGCCGTTGGTATATGTGTGGAAGAACATGTCATCGTACTTCCGGTAGATGTCCAGCAAGGTTTTACCTTCACTTCTATACAAGAAAGGCTCACCCCCGCTGATGGTGACAAACCTGACACCCCAGTCATCATGTATTTCGCCAATGACTTTATCCACATAAGAATAGGGTATGGTGGCAGAGGTATCTGCCGCGGACGATGCATAGCAGCCAATGCACTTTAGATTACACCTTTGCGTAGGAGACAAAACGATAAAGGTAGGAGGGTCTTCACCATACTTTAGTTTAAACCTCTCCACGGCCTGAGTATAATTCTGGTCCTCGCGAACCAGATTGTTTTGAACCAACACATTGACGATTTTTGTTATGATTTCGGGCGAAACATAACCGCTGTCCATACCCCTGTTCACACAACGCAGCATGGCGGACAAATATTGGTATCTTCTTATCTGGACCTGCTTTAAATCTTCCGACTCTTCGTTGACCACGCTCCTGTAGACGTAGTCATCGATCCTTTTTGCCAGCAGTTTTCTCAGATGCTTATGGTTAACCATCCTAATCAGCGTTGAAGAAATGAATTCCGATCTCATTTTTGCCTCCCCGTCTCCATACGCAGGGCATTGACTAACTTCTTCGCTCAAAAACGTCTCGGACTCGGACAGATTATTACAAAAATGCGCCCCTATTTCAAGAAATAAACTAACACAAAAAGGGCCGCAAGGCTAACAACAAAAGCCAAAAAAATCAACTTTTTCGTCCTGAGCAATCACGCCACGGCGGCGCCTCAGTCGAGCCCGAGACCCCAATCTAAAGCACGGCAGCTAATTCGAGTCTGGTTCAGGCAGATTCAGTTCCGTCACCATCGCACCGATAGTGGCCACGGCTGCGAAGATGAATATTCGCCACGCGCAACTTACGACAATATCGCCCACCAAAACCTTGCTGCCCTGGCTCAGTATCGCCGAAATCCCCGTGTAGAACAGGGCCGCCAAAACTCCACAAATCGCCGCTGTGACTAGGCGTCGGCCCAATCGTGCCCCGCCGCAGCCTAAGGTCGCCGCCGCACCGGTCATACTCGGTAGAATCACAACAAGCCACCATATATCTTTCAAAGTGGGTAAGTTATCGAATTTGGCAAAGTAGGTAAAATCCACAAGCCCGAATACTGCCGCCGCGGCAACGGCATACAAGGCGACGTGCCAATACCGTGGCTTTATGGATATCCGGAATTCCGCTCGCTTTCGCATTCGCCGGCGTATGGTCAGCGGCCAGTTATAAAACAGGCAAAACACTCCATGCTCCAGCAGGGCGCCGTGTTCCCCAAAAACCGGGACGATATGCACCCCTTCGGTCGCCCAATGGGCCGCCATAAACCGCGCCAATGTGGGATAGCGATACGCCATCTGAATGGGAAAAGCCAGGTAACCTATGTATTTGAAAAATCCTAAAATGACCGCGATATTGTAGTCCTTGAAGTTGCGTTCCCTGATGACAAGGTACAGCACGTAAAGTCCCCGAACCAGAGACCCGGGTGAGATCGGCACCACTTGAAACAGGGCAATAATGCCAAGGCCGATGCCCCAAGCCTGCGCTCTGGGCATTTCCGGATGTGTCAACACATAAAGAATTGCTATCAACACAGATACTACCTGAGTGACCGGCAGCGTGCATACGTGCACCGCCAGACTCTTGAGGTACTTCTGAATAAAAGGCTCCTTGATCCGGGACAGGATTGTCTCTGCATCTTCCTCACTGAGTATCTGCTTTCTCTGCCCGTCTGCGACCATGTCACGCAGCCACTGCTCCCGCAGCTCCGCGTTGAAATACAGCCGCACCGGCCGGACAATGAAATAGGCCAACCGTTCCTTGGCGAACTTCAAGTCCGTCAGGAAACGATGCAACCCGCCAGGCAGCACCGACAACGGCAAATGGCACAAGAACCGCCAGAGACTAGCGACCACTTTGAGCGCCCCCTCAGCGTCCAGCCGTCCCGCTCTGTGCCAGACAATGACTTTCTCAGCTATCCGCGCCCGCACGGCCCGCCGCAGATAATTCCAGCTCGTCAGCGTATTGGCGTAATGTCTGCGCCAATCCGCCCGGGCCCAAATCCGTCGAATAAGCTTGCCCAAAAACGGTATCACCCCAACGAGGAGAAACACCAGCGTCAGAATCTTGCTGCTTCGCAGCCGCCGCTGCGAATTTTCGTCCACCAGATTTCTGACTCTCCACCCGGTCACTGCGCTGTCAAGTATCGTCGCCCACAGTCGCCCGCTGTAAAGCAGCCGAACATGGTGGTGTGTGATATCAGGCAGGGAGTCACGGTACATCCTCTCAGACGACTTGAGGTCCTCAAGCATTGGACCCATATCGGTAAACTCATCGCTGTGGTCCTGCACAAAGGCCTCCAGCTTGCGGACGTCGCCACGGTCAAACTGCACCAGCGACCCCCGCGCCAGTCCCTTGGCGATGAGCTTAAAATCGCCCGGACTCATCGGCAGAAAGGGCAGCAGTGCAAGCCCTGCCCTGAAATCAACCGCCACCAGGCCGGCCGCCGGATCAGCTTTGGTATCTCGACGTTTCAGGCAATTCGGCTGGCTCTTGCAGGTAGACCACTCGTACTGCCTGGCAAACTCGTGCCAGCCCATATCGTGGACAAGCTCAACGAATCGACGCATGAACTCACGCTTGGCCCGGTATTCGGGCGAGCCGAGCTGCTGGTCAACCGCCCGCCCGCGACGCCACTGCTTCAATAAGTCGAGTCTGTCATCGACCTCCAGCCTCCACGTACGCCCGTCAATCCACTCGCTAAGCTCGCCGCAACTGCCCAGCCTGCTATCGATGAATGTGGCGTAAATATCGGCAGCCGCACACTCGTCGCCGAATCGAATCTTTGCACCTCGCCGAATGAACTTCTGCCAGAGCGCTACCGCTCTGGCAGCGTGTGGATTGACCTGAAGCGCAAATGCTCCCTGAAAACCGATCCAGTAGAGCACATTGCGAAATAGCCGAGAAAAAGAGGAGGGCGGGACGAGAATCTTCATTGCATAAACGCCGCCGCTTTGCAGAGCTCCAATCGGCTGTCCGGGCGGCTCAATATCCAGAATCTTCACCCGATAGACCTGTCCGGCAAAGCCTCCGCCGACAAATCGCTCAACAAGCAGTCGGACCCGCGCCGTGTTCGCGCTGCCGACATCCGTCATATCGTAAACAAGCTCATCGCCGGCGTCATAACGTGCGATTCGCATCGGCCGGTGCAAGTCGCTTGCACGGATCATGTTCTCAAGCTCTTTACAAACCTGGACAGAATAGTCCGCCGCCATTGTTAATTCTCACCTATCCGGCCGACCAATGAGCCCACAATTTCAGGCAAAGCACCAAAGCTATCCCGGCATACAGGCCGGCAAATAAATCATCGGCAAGAATGCCCCATCCTCGCGGTAGTTTTTCAAGCCTGCGCGCCGGGCATGGTTTTATAACATCAAATAGCC
>CAZPJZ010000216.1:0-4972 GCA_964586995.1 uncultured Pirellulales bacterium
TGCCCTTGGCATGGGGCAGTGCGTTTCTGAACTGCTCGGCTGCGCCGTCGCCGATGGCTGCCAACGCCTGGGCGGCAGGCTCACACAGCTCCTCATCCAGAAGTAACCTGCCAAGCGGCTCCACGACTTCTCTGCCCCCGGCCACCTGCAACTGCTGCACGAGATAACACTGCACGGCTTTTGGCCTATCGCCGCCAAGCTGCGACGCCAGGGTCCTGGCGAACCGCCGCCGCGGCCTGTCATCATCCAGCTTGCAGACGTGCAGGGCGAGGCAGTGCAGAGCATAGCGCGGCTTAACGTCATTGCCCTCGCCGGGCGGAACCAGCATGTCGACAATTGCGATGACAGACTTACGACCGCCCCGATGGATTTCTGCGATGGCCTTTTCTATTTTCTCCTTGTCGATATCGGTGCAGTACATGCCTCGCTCATCCGGGTCGGGCATCTGACTGATAAGTTCCGCGAGGGTCGATGATTCTTCACTCATGATTATGGTCCTTTCTGCGCCAGGGTCCGCTCGGGAGTTCTCATAAATGCCACGGTGCTCGCATCGGCTGATTGACCAGCCTGTTGGCTTCTTCGTCGCCGATGATTTCTTCTTTTACGGGGTCATATCGAAACTTTCGCCCGGTACGAATCGCGATGTTCGCCAGATGCAGCAGAGTCGCACAGCGATGGGCCGCATCGGCGTTGCCGCCGGCGCGTTTGCGGGTCTTGACTGCTTCGGCAAAGCTCACCAGCGGCTCCGGATCGGGCATCCCTTCGATCTTCTTTCGATGTTCCTCATCGAGGTCGCTCAGGCTGACATCACGCGGCTGTTTTCGGTCATAAGAAGGTTTGCCGTCTTCTGGCCATTCGCAACTATCCATAACAAAGGTCAACCCATCGGCGTATTTCAACTCGACCCAGCCCCACATGCCGCAGGCTTCCGGGTGGGCCGGCGGTGCGTATGCCTCGACCTCGACCGGGCTGGTGTCGTCTTTGGCAAAGACCCACTGAACCGGGTCAAAATGATGCTGTCCCATGTCGGCCAGTCCACCGCCCTCGTAGTCCCAATAGCCGCGGTGGCTCCCGCCAAAGCGGTGCGGATGATAGGGCCTCAGCGGTGACGGCCCGCAGTACATGTCCCAGTCCAGGCTCTTTGGAATGGGCTGCGGCGTCGCGTTGACCATCCCACTCCATTCTCTGACCTTCAGGCCACCCCGTTTGATGTGGACGGCCTTGCAGTTTTTGAGCAGACCACTTTTCATGATCTTGTGGGTCAGGATGTTATTGCGGCCCCGGCTGGCGTCAAACCGTCCGAACGTGCCCACCTGGAAGATGCGCCGGTAGCGTTTCTCCGCATCGGCCACCGCCCGACCTTCCGCGATGAAGCGGGTCATGGGCTTTTCACACATCACATCCTTGCCGGCCTCCATCGCAGCGATGGAGATCAGGGCGTGCCAGTGCGGCGGGGTCGCAATCGCGACCACGTCAATGTCTTTTCGCTCCAGGACTCGGCGAAAGTCCGTGTAGACCGTTTTGTTGTCGTCTCGACCGACAAACTTCACGTCGCATATCGCCAGCTTACGGGCTTCGAGGCCCATGGCTTCGAATGTCCCGTTACCGCGACCGCCGCAGCCAATCAGGGCACCGCCGAAGGTCTCGCTGGGCGGTGTTTGGCCCGGGCCGCCCAGAACGTGCCTGGGTACGATGGTGAAAACTGCGGCCGCACCAACCGCACCTTTCAAAAACTGACGCCGGTTCACCGAGGCGTTGGCCTGCCGGACGGCAGGGTCCGTCTTACATTTTCGCATTTTTCCGTTCTCCTTTCCGCACTAAATCGCGCACATCGGTTAAGCAATAGATAACCATTCCGGCTAAAAGAATCCCCTCCAGCAAACACAGGCTCTTGGTCTTTACATTCCAGGCGTACGAGACGGTGCTGTAGATTAGAAACGCACACACGGCACAGAAAATAAGCGTCGTGAAGGGATAGCCCGTAACCCGATACGGCCGTTGTACGTTTGGCTCTTTGAATCGCAGTACGATAACCGCGCAACTGGTGGCCAGATAAAACGCATAGACCGGCGCGGCTGTATACAGAATGGTGTCCACGAAGGACCCCAGAGCCACGATCAGCCCGACGGCGATAGCGCCCTGTACCAGAAGCGCCCAAACAGGCGTTCCCGTTCGGGCGTGCCACTTGCCTACTAAACGGAAGGCATGGTGTTCGGCTCCGAGAGCGTATGAAATACGCGCGCCGGTAAAAATCAAGCCGCTCACCGCGCCCAGCGCGGAGATGCAGACCAGCGCGCTGATAAGCCTGCCGCCGATATCGGGAAACACGGTCGAGATAGCGTCCGCCGCGACCGCCTCGGAATTGGCCAGGCCGTTATAGCCTAACGTGTAAAGAAATGCCCCATTGACCAGCAAATAGAGCACGGTCACCACCGCTGCGCCGAGTACCAGCGCTCGAACAATATTGCGGCGGGCGTCCTTGACCTCGGCGGCCACGTAGGCCATCTCGTTCCAGCCTCCGTATGTGAACAGCACAAAGACCAGCGCAAGGCTAAGAGGCAATGCCTGGACGGTTGCCGTGCTCTTCGGGCCCTGCGGCGCGACCAGAGCCACGCCGACAATGGCAAGCAGGCCCGCTGCTTTGACGGTCGTCAGAAGGTTCTGAGTCCACTTACCTTCCTTAACGCCGAGGATATTTATCACTGTCAGAACGACCACGGCAGCGGCGGCGAAGACTCGCTGGCTGTATTCGGGATAAGCGGCGAGCGGGTCATAGATTGTGCGTGCGTACGTTGCGAACGCAAACGCCATAATCGCGATGTCACCCGGCCGGATTATCGCAAGCTGACCCCAGCCGAACAAAAAACCCGCCCACGACCCGTAAGCCCGACTGAGATATACGTAGTCACCACCTTCCAGCGGATACGCCGTGGCCAGTTCGGCATAACCCAGCGCCCCAAATAAGGAAAGCAGCCCTCCAACGGCCCATATCGCAAGCACGCCCCACCAGCAGGCCGAGCCGCTGGCAATTGCAGGGGCCATCTGGTAAATGCCAGCGCCGATGATGATGCCGACGATGATGCAGGTTGAGTCAAAAAGCGACAGCTCCTTCTTGGGAGCTGTGCGCACAAACGGTCCCTCAGTGGTCATGTCCCTGGCTTTCCCTTAGAAAGACAGCATGTGATTATTGGCTCTGACGTTTTTTGAGCGTCACACTGTGCCCCTGGACCTGGAAAATCGTCTCCAGATTGGGATCAGTGGTAATGGCCCTAATGAAGTCCGCCCCTGTAGAGTCGGTATTATGGGCGATGATGAGTCCGCCCGGACGCACCAACGGCAGCAGCTTATTGAAGTAGTCGATATAACCTTCCTTATCCGCGTCGAGGAACAAAATGTCGATCGGCTCTTTTAGATTCGTGATCGTCTCATGGGCATTGCCCTCAACAAGCGTAACGAGCTTATCGACTCCGGCCCGTTTGAAATTCTCGCGGGCCAGTGACGCTCGCCGGGCGTCTATCTCATGAGTGGTTAGTTTACCGCCTGTGGTCCGCAGGGCAAGGCAAAACCAGATGCCCGAGTATCCGTTGGAGGTGCCTATCTCGACAACGTGCTTGGCGCCGGTCGCCTCCGTGAACAGCCGCAATAACCTGCCGTCCACCGGCGGGACGTTCATCATCCCTCTACTTTGATTGGCGTTCATATCGTCAAGTATGCTCAGAATATTCTTCTCTTGCTCGTTAGCCGGCACAGGCGGCTGCTGCAGAGTAGAAGCAAAACCTCTGCCCGGCCTGCCGCCGAAGCCTCTGCCCTCCGGCGGCTGGGCCGTTAAGCTCTGCACTATTGCCAGCACCAAAACCGTCGCCAGCGTCGCCAGGATAGCCTTCTTCAACATCGCCCGTTCCTTTCCAAGTTATGGTTTTTATTGTCTGTCGCAACATATTGGTGTAGTAAAGACGAGCAAAACAGGGCATTTATTGCAGTACTTCTATGAGACATTCGCACCACTGGCGCAGATGCCATTTGTCAAACTCTACGTTTAAGGTGACTACATGCAGCGGTACGGTTACGTCCTTGGGCAGAGTCATTCTGAAGAGAGCCTGGCCTTCTTGTCGCGGCTGTATGCTCACAGAAGCGCTTTTAGGTTCCAGTCCAAACCCCTGCGGCACGTTCGGACTAACAACGTACCTTTGCGACGAGCTGGAATGGTTCAGGATGTTCACGCTTATCCGGACAGTCTGTCCCGCTCTGGCTTTTTGACCGTAGGGATATAGCCGCACCCAGCGCTCATCGATTCCGTAGTTGGGCTCGTCCCAGGGCAATAGCTCAGCCAATATCTGCCTGCGTTTTTCCAGTACTTTGGTCATGTGATTGAGCTGGTCCGAACTGAACCGAAAGGGTTCCATGACATGCTGATTTATGAGCAGATGGTCGGGGGGAATCTTGCGCAGCAGATCCATGCAGTAAAAATAGCCCATCCCGCGATGCAGGAGGTTGCGGTTCTGCAGGCAATAATCATCGATTCCCGAAGGCGTGAAAGAGTCGCCTATAAAAAATACCTTTTCTCCGCCGTCCTTTTCCACAAGCAAAGCGTCATGGTATAAAGTCTGTCCGGGGAAATAATAAAAGGTCAGCTCGAATTCGTGCCAGCGCATCTTATGCCCATCGGCAACAGCGGTCAGATTAGTGATTGCATTTGATGTCAGGCAGGGCAAACGATAGGCACCAGGATGCTCGAGGATATCTATTGATTGTTGTAAGGCATACACGGGGCAGCCGAACTTTTTGACAAGTTCCGGGACTTTGTCTGTATGATCATCGTGGTAGTGCGTGATAAATAGACCATCGAGCCGGGACAAGCGCCCCTCAAGATTAGCCCTGCCACCTGTGGGCAGGGCTTGGCCCCCGGCACTGGTCCGGGGGCTAAACGCGGATGCCACTTCGCGAATAATGGCATCGGAGCCGCAGTCAATCA
>CAZPJZ010000217.1:0-4968 GCA_964586995.1 uncultured Pirellulales bacterium
ATCGGAGCATTGTCCACTTTTCTGCCTCACGAACGATTCGCTCCTCATATCCTGGTCTATCGCTCAAGTTCGCTCACCCCGATATTGTAACATATTTGAGTGCTCCGACAAAGGGCCGGCTGATAATGTTCCGCCGGGCCGGCCCACCTGCGGCCCGCTAACCCGCCTGTACGGCGGGCCATACCCACCATTTAGAATTTAGGATTTAGTCGGTAGGATGGCGCAGCTTCGCTGTCTGTGCGGCTCGTAGGGTGGGCTGTGCCCACCATTTAGAATTCAGGATTTAGCATTTCCGCCGCATCGGTAGGATGGCGCAGCTTTGCTGCCCATGCGGATTCTAACTGATTCTCTTATCTCCGCATCAATGCATGAGGCGCCACTATTCGTGGGTTTCCATGGTTTATTTTATGATCGTTTATCCCTAATTCATTGCAATCCAGAGATGATGTAGCGTTATTGTATTACTTGTCACCTCCCCGGTTCGACTATGGACCGACCGGTAGGTCGCAACACGCTCTACTTTGTCTTCCTCGAGCGATTCAAGAGTTTCGCTGACTTTCCAAACACAGCCATCTGCTACCGTGCCGCCCGCCAGTTCTAAAATCCACTCATTAATCTTGTCATGCCAGTCGCGAGCAGACCTATCTTGCACATAACCTATCATCGCTGAAAGATCCAATGTTGCCCCGTGTAGCCCCAATTTGAATCTCTGAATTCCACCAGTTGTCCTATTTGGTTTTGAGCCAGTAACATATTCTTTTTCTCTGTCTGGAGAAGGTGCAGGCAGTCGCTTGCCTTCAAGAACAAGAATGGGGTCGTAGATCGTATAAGGTCTTGCTTCAAGATATAGTCTCTTAGCAGGCGACGCGGACAGATCGACTCGCCGTTGGCCAGATTGATATTCCTCGTGGTCAAACCGAACCATTGGGACGGTGTTCCGAGCCTGAGAGTCAAGGAACTTACATAATTGCAAATTCAGCCTGTCTTCGGATTTTTCATCACGTCTGTCAGGGTCGTCTCGCCAGGCTGGTAATTGGCGGCGCACAAAATTGATCGTTCTCAGAACAAGAGTGTTGACCGAAATCCCAGTTGTGATTTTACCGATGCGTTGTCCTTTGCTTGGCTTCCTCCCCATGTTTAGTATCCCTGCTGGCGTAGGTCAATAAGCGTCTCGTCGGCATCTCGAATTGCTGTCGAGCTAATCCAGTAACGAAGTCTATCTGGCTTGACGATCAGCATGGTATTTTCTGAATATAGACGGAAAACTCGAACCGTTCGCAAACTCTCGTGGTTTTGGTAGTAAACCAGCTTTCTCACTTCACTTTCTGCATCTTCGTCAAGCCAGGAAAGTTCCGGACGGTCCCCGAGGTAGAATGGTTGGCAGGTCAATCCGTTGAGAAAGACGGGATCGGATGCTTTTAAATTGTCGTAAACGCTACCTAGCATACGGATGAACACACTGGAATACTCTCGAAGATCGTCACGGGTGGCCGTTTTTTTTAACAACTGTGAGTTCTGGCCAAGTCGCACGTATTCAGTCATGTATCTGAGAACATCTTCACATAAGGCATCCTCCCAAAAGGAAAATGAGTATTTTTTCAGGTCATGAGGGTGTGGCAATTCATTAATGCTCTCCTTGCAATGGGCGGTTGCCGAGAACGCACCACTATTTAAGATACAGGCGAACTTGTATACATCGTGTTTATCGTGGAAAAAGTTATAGAACTTACGCAGTTCAGACACATGAGACGGTGGTGCATGAATTCCAACGAAGCTTTGGCTATATGCAAGAAACCCTTTATCCCAGAACACTACAGGAAGAGAATCAACCTGCTTTATCAAAATAAGTGGAGCGCTGTAACGGTCTTCAGTATATGCAGAACGAAAATGTGTTGCTGTAACTTTCCCGATCTTGTTTTCATCGATACCGGATTCTGAAAACGCACTTGTTGCGAGCAAAGGTTTACCCGTTAAAAATGGTGCCGGTTCACGTCTACCCGTTTCGGCCGCAATGAACCCTTCACCATATTCCCAGCCCTGCTGCTTTATGTATTCAGCCAATGTACGCATGCTCCGAAGGCGCTGCGATATTCCAAGCAACCGTCCGCCTCCCAAAAGATTCACACGCCACACATAGGGGTTGTCTTCACCGTCCTCCTGCAAGACGCGATGGCGGTCATAGTGGTCAAGCTCGAAACAAATCCTTTGATGAACGCTTACAGTTCGGCGGAATGTGTAGTGAGTAATCCGATTTTCTTTCGAAGGTTTACGAGAGTGTGCTGAGACTGCGACCGTCTTCGCGTCCGCCTCATACAGATTGCGAATCGAGGTGAAGTCGAGTACTGTATCAACTCGATAGTTTTGAAATATCTTTCTGCGGAATTTGTCGACGTTGCGGTTGTAAAGAAAGCCTACAGGTTGAATTAGGCAGACTCGGCCCCTTTTGGGGAGTAAAAGAGTCAATGCCTGCTCAAGGAATAGGTAGGCGGCCTGATTGTCCGGACATTTTCCACGATCATTGTCTTGCTGCTGTGCGGCTTGATCGATTTGCTTTGCAGCCTCTGTGAGTTTAGATTCAAATGGGGGATTTCCAATAATTACATCGAAAGGCTCGTCAAGGATGGTAGAAGTCCCTTGCTTGCGGTCAAGAAGCAATTGAAAAAAGTCCTTTTGGAACAAATTCGATTCACGGAGATAGTCGAACTGCAGCTCTCCCCAGATAACCTCCGGCTTCAGGGCATCACAGATAGCCAAGGATAGACTAAAGGCCGATAGATCAATAGCGCTGTTATCCAAGTCTATACCATAAATACTATTCTTGAGTATTTTCTTTAATGTTTGGACCGTGGGGCGTTGCCAATTGCGCTGACTGCGCCAGAAATTTATCAATCTTCGGAAAGCACCAACGAGAAAGACTCCCGACCCACAAGCCGGGTCTAATATGCGCTCCTTCCCGGTGAGCTTCCCATAGGGCATAGCATGATCCAGCAATAAAGCAGCCAGGAAAGGCGGTGTGTAGATCGCACCATGGCCATCTTCAACGAACCGTTGGTAAAGGTGGCTAATTATCTCAACAGGCAAATGTTCGAAGGAGAATTGCCCCCAGAGATATCGCTGCCGCTTCAGTGTCCTTGCTTCAACGAGATCCGCGAAGGTTTTGAGATTCGTTGTTGTGAGCTCTTGGTTAGCGAAGCGTGAGAGATCAAAGACGTCGCCGTTGAACTTCCGGGCGAGAAAACTCAATAACTGATTAACCTCGTTAGGTTCGCTGCCTTTCAATACTTCAAAGAAGTTTCTTGCACCTTTATGGAATCTGCCAAACCAGCCATCGTTTGGGAAGACCCGTCGATCCTCAAGATATTTAACGAGGACCATTAGCAGAAGGAGACGTCGCAGGGCCGGATTATTCTTCCCATCAAGGTCTCTGTCTGCCTCAACAACAGCTTGAATCAGCGACTGATGCGCGGCCTTATCATGGTTGGCCAATTTGGCATTATTAGGATCCTCCCAAAAAGTCCCGTCCGCGAGGCGCAACGCCGAGAACCTCCGCATCTCGTTGCTAATCTCGGCAGCAATCTGCAAGATCTTCGCAGGGTTATACCGGGGAGCTTGAGCTTGCTGATTCCAAAAATCAGGCCCACGTGCACACGTTAAGACATCTACGCGACTGGGCTAGGCTACATAAAGCAGGGGCGCCGTCCCTTGAAGCCAAACTTGAAGGTGAAGCTTGGCCAATGCCATTTCGTCGAGCTGTTCGTTGGAGTTATCGACAACGTATGCTGAAACCTGGGACGAACGTCCGTCCGAGAATCGGCGAAAGAACACATAATCAATGCGTTTGAATGTCTCCGCATCAAAGAGTACGGCTTTCTCGCTGATATCAAGGCCAACTCTATGGTTGCGCACTGGGACTAAGCCCGGAGAAAGCCTACCGTCAGTACGAATAAAGTCAACGGCTTGGAGGGCTCTGTTGGCCATTTTCCAAGAACCTGTCAGAACCAAAATATTGAATCATTTACGAATCTATAAAGAGCACCCGTGGTCCCCTTTAAAGCAATCGAGTTTTGCAATTCTCACAGAGTCCGGTTTCCGGCTATCCCATTATAGCTGGTAGCAACTTGAAAAGCCAAGTGTTGATTCGCATTTATTTGTGGGCGGTACACTAAAGTACGGTAGGCCCTGCTCGCACAACAAGACCCTACCATAAGCCCGTCCCTCCTGCAGACTCATGGCCGGCCCTGAGTGCGGTCGAAGGAGCGTCGCGCCGTACAGTAGGTCATCGCGGAGATTTTCTCGGGAATTTTCTTGCAAAACCCCGGCCCATTTGGTATAATAGATAGTTAACAGACAAGCAGAGAGCTTGCCAGGTAGATGAGTACATGAGAACATGGGTAAATGAGAAGCCTCATAAACGCATTTACGCATTCACGCATCTACGGATCAACGACCCGTGAGCGGGAGCAATCCGTGGTTAGCGGCAAGAAGACAGCGATCATTTTCACTGAATTATGCAAAACAAAGCCAATTTCCTTCGAGCCGAAATGAACGCAAAACCAATAAAGACAAGGGATTATAGAGAAAGACTGGCTTTCAGAGTCGGGCAAAAACAAAGCCAAACAAAGCCATTTTGCAGGGTTTTTAATTGTCGCTTATCGCCCGGCCTCGTATAATACAATTAGACAGCGAGAGTTTTTGAAAACTGAATAGGGGGCGAATGGCTTCGACCGGATAGTGGAGAGACAGGCTGCATGTCCAGGACGCCGGTTGGCCTGGCTAATCATCCGGCAATAAACCTAATTGGCAACTATCAGTTGCGCATGGCTGCCTAATTCGGCGGCCCGTCCTGCCGGACCTTGCCTGTGGGTCTGGTAAGGGCGTCAGATAGCAGGCTGCTCCTGATGGTTTTTCGGGCCTGAGGGATAAGAAAAATTCCGGAATAGCTGAGCCGAGAGCCTGTCGTTTGGCGCT
>CAZPJZ010000218.1:0-4961 GCA_964586995.1 uncultured Pirellulales bacterium
GCGGGTCGAGTACAATGCCCTGTTCAAGGGCGAAGGCGCAGCAGTCAGCGGCGGCATCCCTATCACCCGCGGTAGTCTGATCGGTGCCGCCGACTATAGCTGGGCGACGCAATCGGCGGTGCAGGCGGCAGGTTCTGGATCCGCTGCAATTCGATATGAAGGTTCTGTGATGCCAACACCAGCCGAACCAGCAGAGCCCGGAGCGCCTGTACCTGAGCCGCCGATACCGGAACCGGCGACAGCCGTGCTCTTGCTTGTGGGCGGTTGGTTTGCCTTTGCCCGGCATCGGATAAATAGGTATGGTCGGCCTGCCGCGAAACCGCGAATGAATAATTAGCCCCGCATTGCACGCGGGTTCGAAAAGGACGCCGCGCCGGTCCATAATAGGGCGCACGGAATTGCGCAGCTCTGGAGACCAAGTATGAAGAGCCTGTCGGTGTTGCTGTGCGTTATCTGTGTTGTGCCTTCAGCCGAGGCGGCGCTTTTGATCTCAGTCGATGGAGTCATCGAAGTTCCCTTCGCCGAGGTCAAACTGCAGCCGGACGAAACGGCGGTGATCGGAATCCATGGTGATGGTTTAACACCGCCTAATATAGCTGCTTATCTGCTGGTTGAAGGTCCCGGCTCGATTGATGGGCATACCATGGTTTATCCGGGCTCGCTGTCCAGCTACGAAGACTTTCCCGGGAACGGCTTAGGCCCGCCCATACCACCAGAAGAGATATTGGAGCAGTTTAGAGAATTTTCCGGCAGGCCCAACCTTACGGATTTGTCTTGCATTTGCTTGGCGGATGCCGTCATTCCGCCCGCACCGCTTGATGGTTTGCTGGTTGACGATATCATTTTCCACTGTGACGGTCTTGGCGATATCACACTCACCTTGATCAGCGACGATTTCACAATCGTTTACGACACGCAGGTCATCCAGCAAATTCCCGAGCCGGCGACAGGTATCTTGCTGCTTCTGGGCAGCCTGTTCTCCGTTGCTGGATATGGGAGAAAAGCTCGATCACCGTAAGAGCAACGGACAGAAGATCCTGGGGAATGGATTCTCTAATGCACTACCGAGCTTTACAATAAAGAGGTCAAACTTAGCCGCTCAAGGAAGCAGAAAATGAGAAGACTGTCACCACTATTTCTCGTTCTTTGCCTATCACCGTTGTTACACGCAGGACTTTCTATCTCAGTCAACGGCGTGATCCATTCCCCGTTGGACGAAGTCTTGCTTCAGACAGGCGAAACAGCAGTTATTGGAATCCACGGTGACGGTACATTGGTGAATATAGCTCCTTATCTGCTGGTTGAAGGTCCTGGTTCGATTGAAGGACATACAATGGTTTATCCGGGCTCTCTGACTGACTATCAAGACCTGGAAGCCCATGCTGACAGTGCGGGGATGTCCCCAGGGGACCTGTTAGTTATGGTCCGAGACCTCACAGGCAGGCCGGACATTCAAGACATTAGTTTTATGACCCTTGCAGACGAGCTTATTCCACCAGCATCCACTGTTGGATTGTTAGTCGATAACATCATTTTTCAATGCGGCGGTTTCGGCGACGTCACGCTTACTTTAGTCTACGAAGATCCCTGGACAGCCTATCCCACTCAGATCGTTCATCAAATTCCTGAGCCGGCAACGTTTTTTCTGCTCGGCCTGGGCGGTCTTATATTGGCCGGAAGGGGCAGGCGGTGTGCATAGGGTTCCCGCGAAGCGGGGTCCCATAGCACACCCTACTTGAATCTATAGCCACACGTGTCAGCGGTAATAAACTCGGATTCGGTTCTCGGATATTTTCTGCAATTGAGCGGGCGAAGCAAATAGATGGTGCAACGAGATTTCCCATCGGCCCCATATTTTAGAAAGGGACACACGTTTGGCAGCTTACAGCATGCCCCGCAGCGAATACACCGGCCTTTGCGCGCTGCAGAAACAGGCAAAATTGAAGTAAAAGTCCGTTTTATCCTTGCCAGCCAGGTATTTCTCGCCGCATCAGCCATGAGTAAACGTCAGCCAACACACAATACAATATACGCCCAGTTTATGCAGAACAGTGCGATAGCCAGAGCCCACGCGACCGCGCGTTCGGCACGTGTCAGACAAACGCGCACACCCTGGGCAAAAAGTAAGCGTAGCACAATAGTGATGAGCAACACACCCAACACCGAAAACAGCAAGGGATTATAGAGCCAAGCCTGGTCGACCCGGCCATGCAGCAGGCAGAATGCCCCGCGAGTGAATCCACAGGTCGGGCACGGAATGCCGGTCAGCCGCTTGAAAAGACACGTATGGATTGACCGTCCCATACACCAAGACAGCCAAATCACTGCTGCTCCCAGCGCCAGCCACAATGACACCACAAGCACAGCCCACAGGGGCCATGGCATACGCCGAGAAACGTGCACAAACTCTATTCTCATGAAGGTGAGCCGGCGCTATCTGCCGAGGGCTGCGCCCGCGCCTGCAATGACCGCAATGAGCATGTAAATGAGCAGGACTACGATGGTCAGTATGACGCCGATCATGCCGCAGATCTTGCCTGCCTGGGTCAACCCCCGGCCAGCCGGGTCCATCGTTCCGGCAGCCATCTCTCTCAAATCGTTGTTGCCCATGACCCAGGCAACGATACCGCAGATGAAGCATACGACGATGCCGAGTATGCCCAGAGCCAGAACGACACCGCCGCGGTGAGGTCTGAGCGGTTGCTGCATTGAAGGTTGACCGCCCATCGAGGCGGTGCGGACGGGCGATTCCGTTGATGGTGCGCGCGATTCAAAGTTTTCTGCCATGGCGGTCTCCAGAAAAACAATCTCCACTATAAAAGCCAGCCGTTCACGACACACGATCTTGACGCACTCAGCGCAGCGCCGAGCGCCGGCAGAGGCCAGTATATCGGCGCCCGGCAAAAAGCAAAGCTGAATTTGCAGATTTTTTGCACCGAAATCAAGGGACTTACCGGCAGACCGTCGTTGAGTTCCCACAGAGCGATGTGCCCGGCCAATAGGCTTGGCGCAAAAATACCGTGCCTGTATAATTGCTGTAGAGCTCGACCATGCACGTGTTTGTGCTTCGGCAATTTGGTGGCTCAACCAGCCCGAAGTGGTTGGTGTGGTTGTTGTCTTGAGATTTATTATCAGTGATCAAGCTCCAAGCGTCTAAGGGCATTTTGTTTGGGCGAAGGGACATGTTGTATGGATGATAAACGTACAGCTTTGCCACGGATCGTCGCAGCGGGGCCGCCAGGTGCCGCGTTTGCACTTGCCCTTGGCATCGCAGCCTGGCTCTTCAGTGGATGCGCCAATATTCGCATTACGGACCCCGCACGCACGGCTACAGAGCAATTTCTACTATCCCAGGCGGCAGTCAAGGCGATCGAACCTTTGTCTTTTGAGTCGCTTCACGGGCGTAAAGTCTTTGTAGACTCCGTCTACGCAGCCCAGACTGAGAAAGACTTTGTTCTGGGTGAGCTGCGCGCCAAGCTGCTTCGCTCGGGGGTACAACTGGTAAGCAAGCGCGAGGATGCAGAGGCGATTCTGGAGGTGCGAAGTGAAGGTGTGGGGATAGACCGCTACGAGAGTCTGCTTGGGATACCCGCTATTACCGCGCCATCGGGCACAGCATCCACGGCGGCACAAGCTCCCGTGGCCACGCTTATTACCCCAGAATTAGCCATAACTAAGAAGATCAGGCAGGTCGGCTTCGCGAGCATTGCCTACGTCGCCTACTGGAGGGACACAGGCGAAGTTATGGCGAGTTTCGGACCCTCCATTGGTCGGGCTTACCGCGAGGACTGGTGGCTCTTCGGATTCGGCCCAACTACGTTGGGCACGATCGCCACCGTGGAGCACGAATTTGAGTAATTACGGATGTAAAAAGTCAAGCCGCAGCACGGGCTTCCACACCCTGAAATTACAGCCAGAATGGCTGTGCCACATGGCTATGCCCGGTGCCGGGAACAAGGAGTAGTTGATGCGTCGCTTGATGCGATGGTTCGCTATTTGTGTGTTTGGGCTGATATTGCTGACGGTCGCGGGCATTCAAGCGGTCCTGTGGACCGACCTGCCCCGTCAGTACGTCTTGCAGGCTCTCAGTAGACAGCTCGGCGCGCGGATATCCGTCCGCTCGTTCTCCACAGGCTGGGCTGGAACTACCATTCTTGAAGACGTTGCCATCGGTTCAGCGGCTGAGCAAGACGCTTTTTTTACTGCACGCCAGATAAAGGTATCACATACTGTTCCTGCTATGATACCGCTGACCAGGTCTGTGAATATCGGTTCAATACAAGTGCATGATGCCGCCCTGTACGTCCGACAGGACAAGATGGACCGGTGGAATACAGAGGAGCTGGTATCGGTCTTCGGCCGGCTGGTTCAGGGTGGTGATGACAGGCAGAACGAAAAGAAGCTGCCTAAGCTGGAGATTTCAAACGCAACAACGGTGATAGCTGCTTACAACGGCCAGGTCAAGAAATTAAGTCCTCTAAATTTGCACGGCGCACAAAGCGGCTCGTTAGCCTGGCATTTTGACGTCAATATCCCCTGCCGGTTGCAAGTGCAGGGACGGATAGTACCCGGTCAAGCCAGCAGCCATGTTGTAGACTTCAGATTTGAGAGAATGGATGATTTGCTGGAAATCTGGCTTCCCAGCAATTTCATGCCGATGCGCGTATCCGGCCAGTGGCAGGGTCAGCTAACAAAGCAGAAACTGACAGGGCGCTTGAATCTGGAGCACCTGCAGCTCGGCACGGCGAAAATACAGGGACGTGCCGGCATCGAAATAGCACCTGACGCAATAAATCTAAAGCCCGAAGGCATCGTTTTCGACGACAAGACATTGCCTTTCGAGAAGACTACGATCACAAGCGGAACGCTCAAGTT
The DNA here is from genome assembly GCA_964586995.1 of uncultured Pirellulales bacterium. Classification (GTDB taxonomy): domain Bacteria; phylum Planctomycetota; class Phycisphaerae; order Sedimentisphaerales; family Anaerobacaceae; genus JAFNGF01. The sequence continues at coordinate 4,876 of CAZPJZ010000218.1, forward strand.
GCAGCGGAGCACATTTGAAGCCGTCCAACTTGTGGTTGCATCAGGCTGTCTCAAGGCGAACGTTAGCGGCCGCTGGAATCGTGAAA
>CAZPJZ010000219.1:0-4924 GCA_964586995.1 uncultured Pirellulales bacterium
GCTGCTATTTTCTGGCTCAGCTCATCCAGGCCAAAGCCTTCCACCCGAACGATGTGTTCAGCATCGGTCAGAATCAGCCAGGGAAGCGCACGCACGCCCCAGGCAAACTGGATTTTCTCAGCGTCGCCTTCAATCATTCCCATGGGAAACACAATATTGTACTTCCTGGCCCAACCAGTTAAGACATTCTTCTCTATTTTAGACGCCTGGACGGCCACAACTGTTACCTCTTTTTGTTTGAGCTGCTCGGCTTGTTCAGCAAGCTGGCTAATGAGGTGCCTTGACGGTCTTTGCTGCATATCCCAAAAACAGACCAGGAACTGCTTAACCGCAGAGCACGCCGAGAGCGCAGAGGAAACATCGAAGAAAAAAACTCCGCGGTCTCTGCGGACTCGGCGGTAAGAACTGCTCAGGCAGGCGCTTGCCCACCAGCGACGCTGGCTCCGGCGGCACATAGCGAGAAACGAATACCCTCTCACTGACGTGAACTTACCCTCCACATCGGTCTGCGTCCGGCGATTTGGCTGGCCTTGGCCAGAGCAGTACACCCTGGCATTAGGCACGGCCTTATCGTTCACATCCACGACCGCACCGGAGACCGAAAGATTCGCCACCGCGAGGGCAAACTGTGGTACATACAGGCGATTATCCACTGCATCGCCGCTGTGAACCTCTACAATGCCTTGTCCATATCCATCCGCGGCTGCCAGTACGACGTATCTGTGCCCATCTGGAACGGCTTTGATTTCAAGACGCCAGGCGTGAGGTTGACGTCGACTGTCTTGGTCTCCTGGTAGACTGCTACGGCTGTGGGTAAATTGCGCTGCTCGTGGCGTGCGACAATATAATGCACGGGTTGCATCCCTGGTATGTCGGCGGGCTCCAAGTTGAGCACGAAATTACCCTGCGAGTCTGAAGTGACCTCGCTGCGGCTCAGGAGCAAAACAGTCAGTTTGGCCCCCGCCACCGGTTTGCCGCCGTCATCCCGCACTGCGCCGGTAAGTTTCAGCCGCCCGGCGCGAGAGGTAGGTGCAAACATCTGCTCCCAGCCTAAGGCACTCCAGTAGATTTGACCGCCCACCGACAGATTCAGAACCATCTCAGGGCCGTGATCGATGCAGCGGACAATGGGAACCACATTGCCGAAGCCTCTGACCTGTCGCTCTTTCCAGTCTCGGCTCTGCGGCGAAAACTCATAGGTGTGGCTGCACGAAAGCTTCGGATCGGGGTGATATGGCGCTTCGGTTCGGTCCGCATTATCGGGACACAAAAGGATTTCCTTGCTCAGGTAATCGGAGACCAGATCGGACAGCCAGCTAGGCAGATCGCCCCTATCCTTCTCGTACGCGTTGATCGCGGCGTGAATCTTCTGCAGGCTCGCCGCACAAGCCCGCATCGACTCGGGAATCTTCAGATTCTCCTGGGGGATAACAGACTTCGCAGCCGCTTGGCCCGCGTGAGCCGATACGGCTCCGCCCTGAAAGACGTCAGAATGGGCCGCCGACGCTAAAACAACGACGATTGTCGCTACCGTTCCACTCTTGCTTCGGCGCATGATGTCCCTCCTATTTAGGGTTCGAATTCAAATCACATTGAAGACTTTCTGTGCTGTAAATTCAAGCGTTTTTTGCTACAATTGCCGCGCATAAATCACAAGATGCTGAAAGGGCCAAGGCGATGAAGTTAGTCACGTATTGCAGAAATGACTCAATATCTTGTGGAATTTTGACCGGTGAGCAGATCATTGATCTCCCATCGGTTTGGCCGGGGCCAAACCCGCCGCGAAGTGTGAAAGAAATCCTCGAAAGAGGCCCATCGTGTCTGGCCAAGCTCGCGGAGCTGGCAGAATCAACTGATATTTTTACGCCTCTCAATTCGGTCAAGCTGTTGGCGCCCATTCCTCGGCCGGGCAAAATCCTGGCGCTGGCAGGAAACTACAGCGAACATATAAAAGAGGCGGGGCTTTCACTGGGCCTTTCCGACTCGCCGCGCAAAACGACCGTGCCCAGGCCCTTTCTCATGCCGACGACCGCCGTCATCGGCCCGGACCAGCAAATTCCCTGGCCGGTCTACAGTGAACAAATAGATTACGAAATTGAACTGGCGGTGGTGATCGGCCAGAAAGCAAAGTGTATACAACCCCAAGAGGCCCTCGATTATATTGCCGGCTACACGACCTGCAACGATGTCTCGGCCCGCAGCGTGACCTTCAAAACGCATCGCCAGCAACGGCCGTGGGACGAGTTTTACGACTGGCTGAACGGCAAATGGGCGGATGGCTTTTTCCCGATGGGGCCATATCTGCTCACCCACGATGAGGTTGCTGAGGTTCAGAATTTGAATATGACGCTCACCGTCAACGGCGAAATTCGGCAGAAGGCAAATACTTCGCAGATGATTTACCCTGTGGCAGATATAGTCTCTTTCTTGAGCCACATAATGACGCTCGAGCCGGGCGACGTAATCGCAACTGGCACACCGTCGGGCGTGGCGATGGCGACCGGCCGGTTCCTGCAGCCAGGCGACCGCATCGAATGCGCCATCGACAACCTCGGCACGCTGACCAACACGCTGGGCCAAAAGCCAGAGAAATTTTACCAACCCCTATGAAATAGCAGATAAGGCCGGCTATAATGACATATCTCAATTGGAAATCTCATGCCAGTTATTCGAGAGGATGCGAAAATGAGAACTAAAACAATTCTTGCATTGGTAGTTGGGACAATTGTCTGCATTGCCATACGCACTTCGGCCAATGTCGCCGAAAATGCACAGCAAGTTACGCCGGCAAATCGTGGGCGGATCCGCGGCGTAGTGGTCCACTCGGTCACTGGTGAACCGATTGTTGGAGCTTACGTAGGAGCAGGTGACTTTGGCGATTCGGGCGGGTCAAACTATAGCAGGCATCGTCAGCAAGGCCTCTTTGCCAAGGCAAAAACCGACCAGCAGGGCCGATTCGAGCTTGACGGTCTTGCCTTTCGAGAGCATCCGCTGGTTGTGACGCATCCCGAATTTGTCCGTCACGACCGGATGATTAGCGTCCAGGAAGGTACGCCCGAACCCGACATTCGGGTTGCTCTGCGGCCGGCTGCGAAGATCAATGTCACGGTAGCGGATTCCAAAGGCAACGCTCTCGAAGGCTTATGGCTGCTCCGGCTTGAAGCATTAGATGGCCGCCGGTTCATTCCACCCGGGCAAGACCCGCACTTATCCACATTTGCATCGAGCGTCTGGATCGAGATGCCCAAGCCAAAGGCCAAACCCGGTACGAAATCGCTCTTGGGTACGACCGGGTTTTCTTTTACGGAACTGGACAGCGGCGAATACTCAATCGAGGTGATAAAATTCACAACAACTGATAGCCTTGCGCCGCCACCTGCCGGAATGATGAGGCTGCCGCTGGACACCTGCAACATAACCTACTATGGCGGTATCGCGAATCTGAAAATGGAAGCAGGACAGACCAAGGAAGTGCAAATCAAGCCGGCAGATTACCAGACCAGCGTGATAATCAACATGCCGGAAGACCCCGTCAAAAAACCACAGATACCGCCGTTTGTGGTGATCAGCCGAAATGTGGGTCTGCTGGCCTGGAGCGACGGCAAAGTGCACGGACCCGAAGACCACCGGTTAGGACGTCTGCAGAAAGAGGCTCTGTATTACAGCATGGTTGTGGATGGCGATGTTCTCAGGATCAAGAATCTGCCGCCCGGCAGCTACAGCGTCTTCGCCGGCCCTATTTATTTTATGAGTGCTGCCAAGATGGATGTCTCCCGCGGCCAGCAGGTAATCGTTGATGTCCCCTCGGTGCAGGTAACCGAGCAGGCCAAAGTCGGTCTGTGGACTTTTGACCGCAAGATAAAACTCGAAGCCCGAGACTACCGCGTTTCGCAGCTTTGCAAGCTACTGACAGCAAAGACCGATTCCAATCCCCGCATCATCGCCGATTCCGCAATTGAGAATGATAAGCTCAAACTTGCGGACAAAGAAACGCCGATCTGGGACCTGATGGAAGCGATCTACCTGGACAACGGGTGGAAATTGGTCGAGCACGGAGAACGAACACTACTTCTTCGCCCGGGCCCGTGACAAACTCCCCAGAAGTGCGCCCAAGCACACGCTGATACCCGCAATTAGCTGCCGAGGATAAGTGTCACGGCTCACTTTTTCGCCTTTTCAGCGGGTTTGTCCTTTGCCCGTTTGAATTCCAACGTCCCGCTTGGCACGGCATCAGTTTGGCCAGCGCTATCCATGCCGTAAACCTCTATTTTCATGGTGTTGGCATCCACTCGGCAGTGGGCCAGTGCCATCCGGTTGGTACTCCAGTCGGACCCGGTGTGCGTATACTTCAGGACCGCCTTGTCACCCATCGGCTCCCACGCGCCCTTGCCGTTACCGCCCTGGCCATCCACTCCCACCTGCACCACCTGGTCCTTGGGCACATCGTAGAAGATGATACCGCGGTACTCGTTATCGGGCCATTTCAAGTGGACGGTGACGAGGTGCTTGTTGAGCTCCAGTTTGTACTCCAGCAGCATTTTGTCACCCTCGTCGGTGGTCGCCGTCCATCGGCCCATCATCCATTCGAAGCCGCCCTGTGCCACTAAGTCACCCAGGCTTTGCTGGGCCTTCGCGCCGGCAGTAAGGACCACCAGCACTGCTGCCAATACCGGCAAAATGCTTCGTAAGTTCATCACCACTGTCTCGGTCTTTGCCCGTATCATCGGACTGACCTCCTTTCTCTGACTAAGACTTTCAGTCGTGCACCCTGCCACAGCGGCAAGGCCTTAACCTGCGCATCATACCATATACATGTTGAGATCGCCACACTTTAGCCGGGACAAAACCACAAATTCACCTCCGCCGCTCTGCCAACGACTAACGACCAAATGCTAACGACTAAACACTATCGACTAATTGGCCG
>CAZPJZ010000220.1:0-4919 GCA_964586995.1 uncultured Pirellulales bacterium
CGACAAGCTGTATCTGCATGTCTTCAATTGGCCCCAAGACGGCCAACTGAAAGTTCCGGGCCTTGAGAAGGTCATCCGTAGAGCCTATTTGCTGGCTGACAAAACGCAGCGCGAGCTTCCGGTCAAACGCCTCAGCGATACCGAACTGGCCGTCAGCGTGCCTGAAAAGGCCCCCGATGCTATCAACACGGTTGTAGTACTCGAAATAGAGAAATAGCAGTTCAAATAAGGTAAGGAGTGAGATATATGAAACTCAGACCGTTGGATGACAGAGTTGTGATAAAGCAATCAGAGGCTCAGGAAAAAACTTCGGGCGGAATCTTCCTGCCTGATACCGCAAAAGAGAAACCACAGATCGGTAAAGTAGTTGCCACCGGCCCAGGTAGGCTGCTTGATGACGGCAAGCGAGGCGAAATGTCCGTCAAGAAGAACGACGAGGTTATCTACGGAAAGTATTCCGGAAACGAGATCGAAATCGACGGCGAGAAATACGTCATTCTGCGAGAGAGCGATCTCTTGGGGATTGTTGAGAAATAAGCCCGCATGGTGATTCGTAGTGTAAATGCCAGTGTTGGGACATAGAGACTTTTAGAAGGAACAGAAAATGGCAAAGCAATTGATGTTTGACGATACAGCACGAACGGAGCTCAGAGACGGCCTGAGAGAGTTGGCCGATGCGGTTAAGGTCACCCTCGGACCAACCGGCAGGAACGTCATTCTGCAAAAAAGCTGGGGCTCGCCCAGGATAACGAAAGACGGGGTCACCGTCAGCAAGGAAATAGAGCTGCCCGAACCGTTCAAGAACATGGGCGCAAAAATGGTCAATGAAGTCGCCAGCAAGACATCCGACGTTGTCGGCGACGGTACGACCACCTCGATTGTTCTGGCAGAAGCCATATATCTGGAGGGCCTCAGACACGTGGCCGCCGGTGTCAATCCGATGGCGCTGCAGCGAGGCATTAACAAGGCCGCCGAAGTAGCAACCAAATTCATTCAGTCCGCCAGCGTCCCGGTGAAAGGCCATGACGATATTGCAAAAGTTGCGACGATAAGCGCAAACAACGACGCCAAAGTCGGGCAAATCCTGGCTGACGCATTCGACAAGGTGGGCAAGGAAGGCGTCATCGAGGTCGAAGAAGGCAAGGCAATGGAAAACGAGCTGGAGGTGGTCGAAGGCATGCAGTTTGACCGGGGTTATATTTCTCCGTACTTTATGACCAACCCCGAGACCCAGGAAGCCATCTTTGAGGACGTTTACATTCTGCTGCATGAGAAGAAGATATCGAACATCCGCGAGATTATTCCGCTGCTTGAGAAAATCGCTCAAGTCGGCAGGCCCCTACTCATCGTGGCAGAGGATGTCGAAGGCGAAGCACTGGCGGCACTGGTCATAAACCGCCTCCAGGGTGTTCTTAGGGTCTGTGCTGTGAAGGCTCCAGGCTTCGGTGATCGCAGAAAAGCCATGCTGGCCGATATAGGCATCGCCACCGGCGGCCAGGTAATCACCGAGGACCTGGGCATAAAGCTGGAAAACCTGGAGCTGTCGCAACTGGGCCAAGCCAAGAAAGTTGTCGTGGACAAAGACACCACCACGATAATCGAAGGTGCCGGCAAGAAAAAGGACATTACCGCCCGTTGTGAGCAAATCCGCAGCCAAATCGAAAAGACGACCAGCGACTACGACCGAGAAAAACTCCAGGAAAGGCTTGCCAAGCTTACCGGCGGAGTCGCCATGATCAAGGCCGGTGCCGCGACCGAAACCGAAATGAAGGAACGCAAGGACCTGTTGGACGATGCACTCCACGCTACCAGGGCCGCCATCGAAGAGGGTATTGTCGCTGGCGGCGGAGTAATCTTCCTGCGTGCTATTGCCGAAGTACATAAGGCCAGAGCCAAGGCCAAAGGAGATGAAAAAATCGGCTTCGACATCATCATCAAGGCCTTGAAAACGCCTGCTGCCCAGATAGCGTGCAACTCCGGTGAAGAGGGCGACGTAGTGGTTGCCCAGCTTCTCGAGAGGCTGCAGAAGGAGAAGAACACGGGCTACGACGCCAACACCGGTAAGTTCGTGGACATGGTTAAGGCCGGCATTATCGATCCGGCCAAAGTGGCCAGAACCGCGTTGCAGATGGCTGCATCCGTTGCCGGACTGATGCTGACGACCAACGTATTGGTGACCGAGTACAAAGAGAAACAGCAGCAGGAGCAGCCCGTACCAGGAGCAGTCAGGTAATACGGCGTGTCTTGTGACCATGGTCCGGAATACGTGATCCTGACGAGCCACGAGATACGAACCACGAGACACGATAGATGGCCAAACCGGACTATTATGAAGCGCTGGGAGTGAGTAAAAGCGCCTCCGAAGACGAGATAAAGCGCGCTTATCGCCGCATGGCGATGAAGTATCACCCGGACAAAAATCCGGGCAATAAGGAGGCAGAGGCCAAATTCAAGGAGTGCGCCGAAGCTTACGAAGTCTTGAGCGATCCGGAAAAACGCAAGCGGTATGACCAATTCGGTCACGAAGGCCTGCGCGGAGCCGGAATGCACGACTTCTCCAGGATGAACGTCGAAGACATCTTCAGCATGTTCGGGTTTGACGATTTCTTCGGCGATCTTTTTGGGACCCGCGGTAGAAGAGCGGCCAGACGGGCCGGACCCAGTCGTGGATACGACCTGGAAACCAGCGTAGAGCTTAGCCTGAATGAGATTGCTCAGGGCGCAGAAAAGACCATCGAATTCAGGCGACAGGATCGATGCCCGGACTGCAATGGCACCGGGTCGGAAAAAGGCACGCAACCAGGGCGGTGCACGACCTGCGGCGGCGCCGGACAGGTGGTGCGGGGCGGCGGCTTCTTCCAGATGGTCTCTACCTGTCCGCAATGCGGCGGCACCGGCCAGATCATAACCAACCCGTGTAAGAAATGCAGGGGCAGCGGCAGAGTGCCGAGAAAAAGAACCGTCAGTATTAAGATACCAGCGGGCGTCCACGAGGGCCAAGGTGTAAGGGTGGCCGGCGAAGGTGAGCCAAGCCGCGACAGCGGGCCAAGCGGAGACCTCTATTGCTATGTCAGAATCAGGCCACACGAGTTCCTCCAGCGAGACGGAAACAACGTTGTCGCCGTTGTTCCTATCACGTTCACGCAGGCGGCTTTGGGGGCAACTATTGATGTGCCCAGCTTGAACGGCACCCAGAAGCTGAAAATCCCCGCGGGCACTCAGTATGGCAGCGTCTTCCGAATAAAAGGTCAAGGGCTGCCGGATATGCGAACCCGGCGAACGGGCGACCAGCTCGTACAGGTGACCATTGAAACGCCAACAAGACTGAACGCCAAACAGGAGGAGCTGCTGAGGGAATTTGCCAAGACGGAAAACGCAAGCGTTTCGCCGCACTCGGCCAGCTTCTTCGAGAAACTGAAAAAATATTTTGGTAATAGCCGATGAGACGCAAAGAAGCACAAGAACCACAACCAGAACAGACGCAGCAAAAGAAGGAGTCAGCGGCAAAAGAGACTGACAAGAGCCAAGAGTTGGAAGAACTGCGCCGGCAGTTGGCAGAGCTGCAAAAGGAAAAAGATGAGCTTTTCGCAAGGCTTCAGCGGGTTAGCGCCGACTACGCAAATTTTCAAAAGCGGGCGCCCAAACAGGTGGCTGATACAATCGCGTACGAGAAGGAAAGGATAATAAAAACGCTGCTGCCGGTCCTGGATAACTTTGAGCACACTTTTCAGAACGCCGCTCCGGCGGAAAATCTCGAAACATTTGTCAAGGGCGTCCGAATCATCTATGACCAGATACTGGATATTCTAAAGTCGCACGGCGTAGAGCAAATCGGTGCGTTGGGCGAGCAGTTTGACCCCTCTATGCACGAGGCCATGCTGCAAAGAGCCGAGTTGAAAGAGCCGGACAATACTGTTCTGGAAGAGTTCCGCAAAGGTTACATTCTGAACGGACGCGTCATTCGGCCAAGCAAGGTGGTCGTTAACAAGCTGCCGCAAGAAGAAATACAACCACCAGAGCAGAACACAGAGAAAATCGAGGACGAGACAACCGATACGGAGTAACTTTAGCATTTAGCGCACAGCGTTTAGTGGACAGGAAACTATCCGCTATACGCTCCACGCTGTACGCTATCATACGAGATACGAAAAATGCCGACTTATGATTATATGTGCGAGAGTTGTGGACACGAGTTCGAGCAATTTCAGACGATAACAGCCAAGCCTATCCGTAAGTGCCCACGATGTGGCAGAGAGGCCGTGAAACGGCTTATTGGCGTCGGCGCGGGCATAATTTTCAAAGGCTCAGGCTTTTACGAAACCGACTATAGAAGCGAAAGCTATAAGAAAGCCGCCGAAAAGGAGAATAAGAGCACCAACGGCAAGAAAAAAGAATCTGAAACCCCCGGCATAGATTCAAAAGCCAAAGCAAAAACCGAAACGAGCACAAAGGCTACAAAGAAATCCGCCTGACTGACAATCTCCCGTTAGAAGAAATCCATCCATGGCCCCGTACTGGGTGCCAGAGAAAATCTACCCCGCCCGCTGGTCTGGTCGGAATTCAGAACACGGACTTGATTTCTCCTGCGAAACTTGCTTAAAATCACTTCTTGATTTGACGAAGATATCTGTCGTAGCTCAGGAGCACGCAAGCAGTAATTCATAAAAACTCGGCGCTTTATAGGGTTCTCCTTTACTTGACAGGTATCGACTATACAATACGGATATTAAAACGTGCGCATGTAGGAAAAAGAAATCATTCTCGATAAGGCATGGTCTAAATGTACAGGATACGTAACGAATCGAATTGGCCTGATTTGTTTATCAACAAGATAATAAATGATGATGCGCTAAATGTATTATCTAAGTTACCAAGTGAATGCGTGGCACTTGCCGTCACAAGTCCACCGTATTGGGATA
>CAZPJZ010000221.1:0-4915 GCA_964586995.1 uncultured Pirellulales bacterium
AGGCCTGCTCCCAGATTGTAGATGCCTGCAAACATAGGCAACACACTGCACGAGCAGACCGCTAACACGCAACCTGCGACTGATGCCACCGCATAGGCCAGGACCGGATTGGCGTTCGGCCCCAGATAACGCATCACCGATGCCTGGGACAAAAAGGTGATTATTGCTCCTGCTATAAAAAGAGCCGGCACAACGCAGGCAAGCGTATGATTGCGTGCGTACCACTGAAGCAGCCGAAACGACTCCTGGATTGCGTCCTGAATCCTTGGATTACTTAGCGGCAAAAAATATGCCACAAGAAAAACTCCAGCTAACGCTGCAAAAATCTTTAGCTCGCGGCCCATATATCCCTTTCACAACCGTATGTCTATGTGACCATGTAGTCACGTAGTTCTAAAATAAAGTGCGATGTGTAATCCACGCCTTCTAAATGGCTTTCAGAAGCCTCTCGCTTTCTCTGGCCTGCTGTTTTAAGACGCCTGTAACGCACGCAAAGAAATCAAGGATGCACAGGCACTTAAGGCTGTATATGACCTTAAGTCCGTCTTTGCGGTATTCCAGCACATCGGCGTTAACCATTACGGAAAGATGCCGTGAGACGTTCGAGCGCTCCGAGCAGACATGTTCGGCAATATCACAGACGCACTGCCCACCATCTTTCAGAAAGTCTATAATCGCGATTCGCAGCGGATGTGCTATCGCCTTTGCAATCTCCGCCTGTTTCTCAAATAGCAACTGTTTGCTTTTGCTTAACATTGTAAATCCTCGAGTTAATTTACTGTGTGATTATATACTCATATAGTACCGAAAAGTTCAATTACAATCCGCGAAATTTTTTGTTTTTTTTGCTTTACTTCGTTTAGGATAATCCCGGCTGCTGGAATCAGTAAGGTTATAGGAGCCTACCAGATGAAAAATTTCGTTCTCATAGTCATTTTAGCTTGCGGGGTCTTGCCCGCGTTGGGCGAGAACCAGCCTACAGACAGGTTCCAAAAAGTTGCTGCCAGGCTCGTGAAAGGCATCAATGAGAAAGATTACGCTCGTATCGGAAGCGACTTTGATAAGACGATGGAGGATTTCTTTCCGCTGGAGAAGCGCCAGCCGTTCTTCGAGAACCTAACTGCCCAATATGGCAAAATCCAGAAGCTGGACAAGACACGAACGCCCGCAGCCAACCAGGCGGTCTTTCTCGCGCACTGTGAGCACGGCAAGCTGCATATAACGGTCTGGCTAAGCGACGATGGCAAAGTCACTGGCTTATTGTTTCTGCCGCATAAGGCAGACATACCGGTCCCGCAGAAGCACGAAGCCAAGCTCTCTCTGCCTTTCAAAGGCAAATGGCTGGTTGTCTGGGGTGGAGATACGAAAGAGCTTAATCAACACCACGATACCCCGAATCAGAGATTTGCCTTCGATTTTCTCGGCGCCGATGAGCAGGGAAAGACTCGCAAAGGCAAAGCTCACGCAAACGAAGACTATTTTGCCTTTGGCAGAGAAATCGTCTCGCCGGCGGATGGAGTCGTGACGGACGTCATTACCGGCGTCAGAGATAATGTGCCGGGATCGATGAACCCGTATTCAGCACTGGGCAACGCGGTATTTATTCAGCATCGAGAGAATGAGATATCGGTTCTGGCCCACCTGAAACTCGGCAGTACAAAAGTCAAAGTCGGCGACAAGGTCAAACAGGGACAGGTCATCGGGCTTTGTGGGAACTCAGGAAACTCTTCCGAACCGCATCTGCACTATCACCTGCAAAATACGCCCATAATTCAAGATGCAACCGGAATCAAGTGCTACTTCGCGAAAATTATTCTTCTAAAGAACGGCACAGAAGAGTTGAAAACAGAGTATTCACCGGTAAAAGGAGAAATCGTCGTCGCTGAGTAGACCCGGGAAAATGCGCGCGCGGGAATCAGTATTTTTTTCTGAACCTGGCGGTGGGAATGTTCAGCAGTTTGCGGTACTTTGCCACGGTGCGTCGTGCCAGATTTTTTATGCCCGCCTCGGCCAACTTTACACGGATTTGATCATCACTCAAGGGCTTGGTCTTGTCCTCGGCATCGATGATTTCCTGAAGTTTGACTCTTATCGCTTCCCAGCTATGAGCCTGGCCGCTATCGTCTTCCATCCCGCCGCTGAAGAATTTTCGCAGCGGCAAAACTCCCCACGGACACTGCATGTACTTGCCGGCAACCGCTCTGGAAACGGTAGCCAGATGAACGCCGACATCATCGGCGACCTTGGACATCGGCAGCGGCCGAAGATAAAGAGGACCTTTGTCGAAGAAATCTTTCTGGTGCTTGACCACCGCCTCGGTGACCTTCAGCAGCGTATTTTTTCGCTGCTCTATCGCATCCATGATCCATTGAGCGGAGCGGATGTTGTTCTGCAGGAACTTTCGTGTCTTTTCGCTGACTCTGACATCTTTTGCCATTCGGGTATAGTAGGGATTTAGTTTCAGGCCCCGCAAATCCCTATCGGACAATTGGACCGAATAGTCGCCTGAATCACTCGCCGGTTCGACTATCACGTCCGGCGTAATGGGCAGGTTCTGACTTGGGCCAACCTGCAGCCCTGGAGACGTGTCCAGCTTGCTCATCCGCTCCACGGCCAGATTGATCCGGTCGATGCTGCAGCTCATCTTCTTGGCAATATCGGGCAAACGATTCTCCAGCAGGGCGTCCATGTGTTCAGACACCAATCGGGCCTCGAAGCTCATATCCTCCGGCATTTGTGCCATCTGGATAAGCAGACATTCTTTCAGGTTGCGCGCACCCACACCCGCCGGCTCTAATCTCTGCACCAGCTCCAGCGCCTTTTTCAAATCGTCGAGTGTAAAATCGGGCCGGTCTTTACTCTGCAACTGCTCCAGCCTTACAGTCAGATACCCTCTGTCGTCGATGTAATCTATAATCATACTGCCGGCTTTTTTTACCGGCTCGTCTGCCTCGACCAGCCGCCACTGCTCCATCAAATGGTCGTGCAGCGACAGAGGAGGGGCGGCGGCATTCTTGATCGCCTCCAGCTTTCTGTCGGGCTCGTCAGACTGTCTGCGCGTATAGAAGGGTCCGGCTTGCTCTATGTATTCCCTGAAGTTGTCCCCAAGACTGTCGAGCCTTTCGAAATCCTCGACCTTGTTGTTGTCTGTGTTGATGATGAGGTCCTTTTGGCTTATGTCATCCTCAGGCTCGGTCTGGACTTGCTCACTTTCCTCCGGACTTGAGGGCTCGGCCATCTCCAGGACCGGATTGCTGTTGAGCTCTTGTTCAATCCTTTCCTGCAGCGCCAGGATGGGAAGCTGGAGAATCTCCATGGATTGGATCATGTGCGGAGCGAGCTTCATCCGCTGCTCCATCCGCATCTGTCCTGTCATCTCCAGCTTCATAAAGCACCCATTAACACTGGATGGTGCGCAGCATACACACTGGTTGCCGTTTTGCTGCTATCCTATTTCTCCGTTGTCACCCTTATCTATATAATAAGCGCAGAGCAGGGCTTCGTCAACGTTCCAAGCAGCGATTCGACTGTTTATTCCAATTCCTGTCTGCCGACTATAGCGTCGGTAAGCATTTTGCCGCTTGCGTACTCAATAGTGCTGCCGGTGGCAATTCCTCTTGCCAGGCGTGTAATTCTGACGCCGGTGCTTTTGATCAGCGAGCTAATGTAGAGCGTGGTGCCGTCGCCGGCTATATTGGGGTTAGTGGCCATCACAACTTCTGTTACGCCGCCCCGACGCACTCTATCGACGAGCTTGTCGATGGTCAAGTCTTCCGGCTCAATTCCATCCAGCGGCGCGATGTGCCCGCCCAGAACGTGATAGACCCACTTGCAGGCCCCGGTTTTCTCAAGGGCGATGACGTCTTTGGGCTGTTCGACCACGCAAATCAAGCTCTTGTCGCGATTTGTGTCAGAGCAAATTTGGCAGATAGGTCCTTCGGACAGATTGCAGCATATCTGACAGCGCTTGATCCTGGTTTTGACGTTCCTTATTGCCTCGGCAAGCGCCATGGCTTCAGCCGGCTCAGCTTTCAGTACATAAAAAGCCAGCCTTTCTGCCGATTTGGGCCCGATCCCCGGCAGCTTGCCAAACTCCTCGATAAGTTTGTTAAGAGTTTCGGTGTAAATCTCGCTCATACGGGATCATTTATAATCAATTGTCCGGGTCTTCTTCAATGCCCGTGACGGTTGCGTTCAGGCCCAGAAGGACCATCTTAACAGTCGGGTCGCTGACAATCTCATTTTTCCTTTGGCTGCTGATCTTGGGCTGCTTGCGAATCTGCCGAGCATCTGTCTGCGAGGCCGGTTGAAATGGGGCCCGTTGCTCACTACCGGTCGCTGGCTCGGCCAAAAAGTCTTGGCCCTGTCCGTCGGCCGGGGCTTGGGCCTCCAAGGTAGCACCGGCATCACGCCTGACTTGCGTCGTATTAGCTATCGCGTTTTGGGTCTGGCCAGGAGGCTCTTTTTTTTTAACGGGTGCGGCTGAGCCGCCTTTGACCTGCCAGAGCAGCTCATCAATGTTCAGAAAATGCTCGCTAAGTGCAAATCGCAACAGTGTCGCTTCCAAAAGCGCTCTGGGGGTGTCGCTGTTTTTTAAGGCCCAGCGCAGCTTTTCCAGAGCGGTTATATTGTAGATAAGTGCCGCGGTATCAAATTTCTCGGCCAGTTGCTCAGATCGCTTTCGCTGCTCCTGGGTCAAGGCCAGCAGGTCGCTATCCGCCCCCGTGGATTTTATCACCATCATGTCGCGCATGCAGTCGGTCAGTGAATCCGCTATCTGGACTTCGCTCAGTCCGGCGCTGATCAAGTCCTGTGCGGCGGCAAGCGTCCCGGCTGCATCACTGTCGCCGATTTGGCCTATGAGATTGTAGATTTTTTCGCTGTTCGGCTGGCCAAGAAACTCCTCAAGCAACTG
>CAZPJZ010000222.1:0-4905 GCA_964586995.1 uncultured Pirellulales bacterium
GATGTGCCGACTTTGCTTGCGGGATTACCTCTGCCGCCGCAAGATTATACTACCGACGAGGAGGCGCTCAATCAGTTCCAGTTGTATATGAGGAGCATTGGCGCCAAACCGGTCGTGCTGGTTCGCTACATGCGGCAGGCGTTTGAAGGTCATTCCGAAACCAGAGTGAGGGTGACTTTTGACCGGGAGCTATACTATAACGTGACTAGTGCGCCGCAGGTACGGCTTGGAGGTTCGGGCTGGCAGCAGAATTCTGTGACCATGGGAGGCGTCATTTTGGAGATTAAATTCACTGATCGTTATCCCGCGTGGTTAAGTCAGATGGTGCAATATCTTGATTTGCGGCAGGATTCAATATCGAAGTATGCTACTTCAATACGGCAGTCTTGTTCGCTGGGGTTTTGTGCACCGCGAGTAGCGGGGGCGTAGTATGGAAAGCGCTTGGCAAAGACTTGAAGATACCGCATTGACCGGGGGATTATTTACCCCGCAGGATATTATTCTGTCACTATTGCTGGCCTTTATTCTCGGCCAGGTTCTGGCATGGGTATATTATTTCACCCATAGTGGTTTGTCCTACCAAAGGTCCTTTGTGCAATCGCTGATTTTAATCACCGTGGTGGTGGCGATGGTAATGGCGGTTATAGGCAACAGTATCATTACCGCCGTTGGGCTGATGGGTGCTCTGGCGATTATCCGTTTTCGCAACATTATCAAGGATACCAGAGACGTAGCTTTTATTTTCTGTTCGCTGGTTGTCGGCATGGCGGCGGGATCGCAGCGATACGCCACGGCCATCGTAGGCACGAGTATCCTTAGTCTGATAGTAATCTATCTATATCTGACCGGCTTTGGCAAGCATCAGCCACACAATGGGTTCTTGCGGTTCAGTCTCCGAGGTCACGTTGGACCCAACCACCCAATCGTTGGTATCTTGGAACGTTTCTGTGGCAGCTTTGCACTCATATCTGTACAGGATACCGGTTTCGGCGGGCCGGCTGAGTACGCTTACCAGTTGATGATACGCAACTCCGCGAGAAACGAGCAGATGATGTCCGAGCTGGAAAGAGTCGAGGGCATTGAGAACGTGAGCCTGACCATGCAGGAGCAGTTGCTGGAGGTTTAGCCGGGAATGAAAAAAAAAACCTTCACAAGGTGTCGCTCTGGTTATCTGCAACTGCACCAGCTTATGCCTGTTTTGGTGTGGGTGGGGGTGCTGTTGTGTGTGATCGCCCTGTTTTATCGTCGCTCTCAGCGGTTCGAAGTCATAGGCATAGCGCAAGGTCGTGTCCATCAGGTTGCCGCTCCGTGTGACGGCCAGTTGAAAATTGTCTGCGTCGACTTGTTTGATGAAGTTGCCAAGGGTCAGACGCTGGCCGCTCTGGATGACGAACTGGTCAAGGCTCAAATGGCTGCCATTTGCGCCGAGATAGAGCACCTGATGGCTCAGCTTATCCCCACTCAGGAGCAACTGCTTGCCGAGGCAGCGAATCTGGAAACCACACGTGTCGGAGATCACAGACGGTTTTTCGTAGACGTTGAGAACCTCCAGCTCCGCGTGCTGGAATTGAGGGTCTTGATCGCTTCTGACCGGATCACACTGGAAGATCTGGCTATTGAGGTCAAGGTCCTGCAGGACCTTGTACGGCAGGACGCAATCGCTCCTTATGAGTTGCAGAGGGTGCAGGCCCAGTACAATAGTCTGGCCAAGAAGATAGAAGAGAATGAGCATTTGTTGGAGCAGGCCAAGATTGACTTGGGGCAGGCTCAACAAAGGCGTGACGAGTTTGTCAGTCGGCAGTTGCAGCACCCTTCGGTGGATAGCGCTCTGGAGGTCATCCGCAAAGAGGCCCAGGTTCAGGAAAAGCTGTTAGACCAACTGATGGTACAGCGTGCTTCGTTGGTGATTAAGGCTCCGGTCGATGGCATCGTCATCCAGATTCAGGCCAATGCGAACAGCGTTGCTTTGCGCCGGCCGGGTGAAGGTGTCTTGCGAAGACCAGGCGAGGTCGTTTTGGCCGGTGATCCGATCCTCACGATAGCTGAGCCCAGACCAACGGAGGTGATCGGCTACGCCCGGGAGGACCAAATAAATTGGATTCATGAGGGCAAGGCCGTGGAGCTGGTGGAGCTTGTCCAGAGGGGCGGCAAGGCGCAGGTCGCCACTTCTCAAGTAACGCGCGTCGGGCCAGCCATTGAGCAACTGCCACAACAATTGTGGCGAAACCCGAATTTCCCTCAGTGGGGACGACCGTTTCTGGTCAAAATTCCTCCGCAGATGACGTTGGCGTTAGGTGAAAGAGTGGGAATACGAGGACCATAAGCAGAAGACAGATGACAGAAGACAGAAAACAGATGACGGAAAACACAAGACGCAAGGCAGAAGCCTGCTTTGAGCCCTTCGGCTGCGCTCAGGGTAAACTCCGCCGACGGGGCAGAAATTCTGTCCTCTGTCCTCTGTTTTGTGTCCTCTGTTGTTTGGCAGGCTGTGCGCCGCGTGACTATAAAGCCGACGCCGACGCGCAAGTTTATAGAATTATCGACCGCAAATGGCGGGACGAATTCGGGCCGAAAGCCAATTATAGAGTCAGCGACGTTGAGCCATTGCCTGATGACATTCAAATCGCCAAAACCATACCTGCCGGCAGCGTGTTGAGCCTGTCACAGGCGGTGGCAATTGCGACCGCTCACAATCGCGACTATCAAACTGAGAAGGAATTGCTTTACACTATGGCCTTGGATTTGAGACTAACGCGCCACCAGTTTGAAACTCAGTACCTGGGAGGACTAAGCAGCGGCTATGGCGCGGATTGGAATGACTCGGCGGTCGGGCTTGAGACTAACTTGGGCTTTAACCGGTTGTTGGCTGCCGGCACCATGATCAGCGCGAAAGTCTCAGCGGCCTACGTGGATGTTCTTACCGGGAATATGCGTAGTGGCTTGGCTTCGGTCCTGACGGCGACCGTGACCCAGCCGCTGCTGCGGGGCAGTGATCCGGCGGTTGTCTTAGAGAACCTCACCCAGGCCGAGCGCGATATGCTTTACCAACTGCGGTTGTTCGGTCGGTTCCGCAAAACCTTCGTTGTTCTGGTGATAACCCAGTATTACGAGGTTCTGAAGCTTCGCGACCTGGTCAAGAATGCAGAATCTCACTACTCTGGGCTGGCCTGGTTGTCCGAGCGCGTGGAGAAGTTGGTCCATGCTGGTCGTCTGCCCACGTTTGAGCTGGACAGAGTCCGCCAGGAGATGCTGCAAGCCAGAGACACACATGTTCAAGCACAGAAGCAGTACGAGCGGTTGTTCGACCAGTTCAAAATCATGTTGGGCCTGCCAACCAAAGCCGAGTTTCAATTGGACCAGGGTGTCCTGGACGCTCTGAAGGCACCAGAGACGGCCTACCCCGACTTTGAGGAAGCCGACGCCTTGCAGACGGCTTTGGCTGGGCGTTTGGACCTGGCTAATCGCGCTGACGCGGTTGCTGATGCACGGCGCCACGTCTATGTGGCGGCGGATGCGCTGCGTGCCGAGTTGAACCTTACCGGCACAGGCGATTTTGTCTCGGGTCAGCGAGGAAACCGCCGGACCGTGCGGGGCGTCACTGAGGACTATCTTCTGGACCTTGACCTTAATCTACCGCTGGACCGGGTCGCCGAACAAAACGTCTATCGCAAAGCCTTGCTGACTTTGAGCAGGAGCCAGCGCGAATACGAGCTCGCGGCTGATATGGTTACCATGGAAGTGCGTCAGGCGTTCCGCGATATGAAAGAGGCCGCCGAGCGGTACAAGCTTCAGTCGGAGGCTTTGAAGGTGGCTCAAGAACGTTTCAGAAAGACGTATCTGTTGATGCAGTACGGCCGAGCAAGCAGCCGGCGAGTGCTTGACGCTCAGCGCGATTTATACGATGCTCAGAATCAGGCCACCGAGGCGCTGGTGAATTATACGGTTGGGATGCTGAGTTTCTATCGCGATACCGACATTCTCCAGGTCCGCCCGGATGGGATGTGGGAAAAAGGCCCAACGGAGGCGGCTCGTCTGGCGGAAGCCCAAGGTAGCGTGACCGCGGCAGGAAATGTCAAAGGCATAGTTCGCCCTTAAATGAGCACAGAAGAATACCCGAACACGGCACGTAGCAAGAGCGTGCTCGTGACAAACTCTGTGCTTCAGACACGGAGCAATATCCAACAGAGCGAAGATTTGAAAAGGCGTCAAATATGTGCAAATTCAGCATTTTCTGGGCGGTTGCCGGGTTTGTCTTTTGCTCGGCAGCTACTTTTGGGGCCCACGTAATCCTCAATGAGTACAACGCTGTTGCCAGCGATAACTTTCTAAATGGAGGAAACGCTGCCGTTGATGACGACGGCGGCAGAGCATCTGATATCTATTTCGGACGCATTAGGGGCAACGGCGGCAACTGGTTTGAATTGGTCGTTATTACCGACCATCTGGATATGAGAAGATGGAGACTGGATATCTACGAGGACGGCGTGCTGGATGAAACACTGGATCTGACCAACCATCCGATCTGGTCGGATTTGCGAAGCGGCACCATCATTACCGTCTCCGAAGATGTGCCCAGCGATGTCAGCTATAATCCGGCGGCAGGCGATTGGTGGATAAATGTTCAGGCAAGGAATAATGCCGACGGCCTATACATTGAGGCGTCTAATTTTCCGGTTAGCCCCAGTAACTGGCAGCTCAGAATAAGAAATGCAGTTGGCGCGGTCGTATTTGGCCCCGCCGGTGAAGGTGTAAGTCCCACGGCCGGGATAGGTAATACCGAGATATTCAGACTTGAAGCCGACCCAAGTGATTCTATTACTGCAAACTCAAGCAGTTACGATGACGGCAAAGACTTCTCCACTTTTGGGGCGCCGAATCGGTGGGGAATACAGGATTTCGGCCTGC
>CAZPJZ010000223.1:0-4896 GCA_964586995.1 uncultured Pirellulales bacterium
AGTGCACCACCTCTATCCAGAATGTTCTTTATTGTGGGCAGTGCCTTGACAATTCGGTCATCGCTTGTAATATTTCCCCGGTCGTCCTGGGGCACATTAAAATCGACCCGCATCAAGACCTTTTTGCCTTTTACGTTTATATCCGCCACTGTTTTTTTTGCCATAATAAACTCCGTTGCTTTTAAGAACGTTGCTCGATAGATGCTTCTAAATTCTATTTATAAGATATTTCGCCACGACAGAATTTAATCTGCCCTTTACGGATTCGTTCCGGGAATAGCTGCGAAGAATTTCCAAATCGCTTTTCCAAACTACGTCACCTGGGGCCAACAAGAGCGAACTGTCAGGCTCATACGTGTCATAAAGCCGCCCGTCCTTGTAATAATAATGAGTAGTGCATATCTCTGTAGGATATGCCCGCATAAGCGGAGGAAAATCGTGAGGCATAAACCAGAGTTTAATTTCCCGTTCGGCATCAGCTAATGTGGCCGAAGTATGAATTAAATTATCCATTCGATAATCAATAATACTGCCTCTTTCGTCTCTGATTGGCACAAGTGTTCCAAGCGCCCTGATGCAGCCGGGTTTTTCTTCTCTTGCCTGGTGAGGATTGGTCGGGCCGGCAATCGACCTTATAGTTTTCAGGACACCGAGTCCTTGATAGACAATCGCTATCACCCTGCGTTTCCATTTTTCGTGCTCTGGATAATGAGCAGCGCCCATAATGAGGTCTATCAGTGACTCATAAAATACCTTACCCTTGTGCTCGGCATAGTGCTCTTCAGCAAGCAGCCTCGACACATTGACGACCTTAGCGGCGGCAAACCTCGCTCCAGTGTGAAATTCCGATAACTGCGAAAAAATGAATCCTGTGATGGAATTCTTAAGTGCGTCTGGCTTGATGAGGACAAGCGACTGTTCAGACTGCTGTTTGTCCATAATCCATAGTTTTCTTATAAACGTTAGCTCTAAACACCTTTTGAAGGGGGTCTTACAAGATATCAAATGGACCCGTCCTCATTCGGACGGGTCCACATCATCACTTCATAGCGTCGCCATTCTTTCCATAATATCGACAGTGCGGTTTGAATACCCCCACTCGTTGTCGTACCAGCCGATAACCTTAACTGTCCTGCCGATTACCATTGTGCACAGCGAATCAAAGATGCACGAAGCGGGGTTATTGATAATGTCGCTGCTGACAATTGGCTCATCGCAGTAAACCAAAATGTTCTTCATTGGCCCGGATGCTGCCTTTTTCATCGCGTTGTTAACCGCCTCAACGGTAACATCTTTTTGAACATTAACGACCAGGTCAACGACGCTGCCGACAACAACCGGCACCCTCAAAGCAAAGCCGTCGAGCTTGCCTGCAAGCTCCGGAACAACCTCGCCGATGGCTTTGGCTGCACCGGTGGTCGTTGGGATAATATTCATCGCCGCTGCGCGTGCCCGGCGTAAATCCTTATGGATCATATCCGCCACTCGCTGATCGTTGGTGTAGGCATGAACTGTCGTCATAAGCCCGCGCTCGATGCCAAACACATCGCTCAGCACTTTGGCCATCGGGGCCAGGCAATTCGTAGTGCAGCTTGCATTCGATACGCATTTTACATTCTTGGTGAGCTTATTATCGTTGACACCCAAGACTATGGTCGCTTCGATGGCGTCCTTTGCCGGAACCGTCAGCACGATTTTTTGTGCGCCGGCTTTTAGATGATCGCCGTACCCGCCTTTGGGCGACTCCTTCGCGCGGAAAACGCCCGTAGACTCTACCACGACCTTCACGCCCATATCTTGCCAGGGCAGTTCAGTGGGGTCCTTAACAGCCAGGACTTCTATTTCCTTTCCGTTAATCACCAGTTTGCTGCCTTTTACCTCAGCGGTGCCATTCCACCTGCCCATCACGGTATCGTACTTGAACAAATGCGCAAGACTCTTGGCGTCGGAAAGGTCGTTGACAGCCACTAAATCCAGGTCGCCCTTCCTTTGGACAATAATTCTTGCCACCGCTCTGCCGATTCGGCCGAACCCGTTAATTGCAACCTTTGTTGCCATTTTACATATCTCCTTATTTTCAATAGCTTAAACACGGTTTCTTGTCCGTTTAGTCTCGCCTCAACAATTGGCTTAGTCCAGACGAGAGCGTTACTTTATTAACAATGCCGCTGCCTGTCAAGAGTTAATTCCCTGTTGACCTTATGCCCGTAGCCATCCCCAAATTTTTGATACCAAACCGGCGACAACACACGTCTTATTACGTAGAATGAAGCATAAGGTTGCAAAATTAGCAATTTCGGCTGTCGTCATCGGCGTTATACTACTGGTGGTGACCCACTTTGTTCGCCGTGGACCCTGCCTCAGCAGGGGTAATCTTGCCCCCGCCCCCGCTTCCACGGGGCTAGCGCCTATCGATATCAAGCTGCCCAAAGCGATGTTCCAGGGAACAAAAGAGAATATTCGTGTGCCTAATCTGCAGAAGCTGCCGACCGAGCCACGCCCGCCATTTTTAGCGCCGGTCGGAACAAGAAACGTCGCTCTCGGCGAGTCGGTTTTTGCCAGCGATGAATCTCCAATTATTGACGAGATCGAAATGATCACTGATGGTGACAAGGAAGCAGCCGACGGCAGCTACGTGGAGTTAGGCCCATTTCTGCAGCACGTTACTATTGAGCTCGAAGCTCAGCACCAGATATACGCAATCGTTGTATGGCACTATCATAAGCAGCCGTGCGTCTATTTCGATGTCGTAGTACAGGTTGCCGACGACCATGACTTCATCACGAACGTCAGGACACTATTCAACAATGATATTGACAATTCAGCCGGCCTGGGCGTTGGCAAAGATATGCACTACGTCGAGACTAACGAGGGCAAGTTGATTGATTGCATGCCTGGCATTCAAGCTCGATACGTCCGGCTTTACAGCAACGGCAACAACGCCAATGATTGGAACCACTATACCGAGGTCGAAGTCTATGGAAGGCCTGTGAGATAACGCACAGGCACATGACCCGTACAGGACGGTATAAGCTCAAGCAACTGGCCGAACGCCTTGGCCGGGTCCGATGCCCGGCCTTTTTCACGCGCCATTGGGGGAAAGACGAGGTACAATAGAAAGTGAAGATTCTTGTAAACGAAATCTGAGTTGCGGCCTCTTTAATTGCGGATGTGTGGTTATCGGCACACTCCTGCCATGCATGGCCCAAGGTAGCAAGGGGAAAAACAGTGCCAACGATGAGTTTCAAAGCGTTAGTGGACAAGTACAGTGCAGCGGTGATGAAAACGGCGATCCGGGTTTTGCAGGATGGCCAAAAAGCCCAGGACGTGCACCAGGAGGTATTTCTGGAAATCTTACGGCGATGGCACAGATACAACGGCCAAGTGAACTGGGGCGCATATCTCTACCGGGTCACGGTTCGAAAGGCAATCCAGTTTGCCAAACAGTCAAGGATGGAGCCGGTATCGCAGCAGCAGGAATATCCCGCCGCAAGGGAAGGCCCGGACGGGCCGTTAAGAACTGCCGAGCTGCAACAAAAGCTGACTGCGTGCCTTGGTAGATTGCCCAAACGACAGGCTGATGTATTTGTGTTTGCAAGAATTGAAGGACTCAGTTATGCGAAAATTGCCGAGCTTTTGGATTGTTCGCAAGAGACAGCCAGAGTCCATCTACATCGTGCGTTGAAGCGATTGGCCCGGGAATTTAGCGACTACTTGTGAATAGGACAGGTGAGCTATGGATACACATGAAAAGATCAAAGGGCTGCTGGTGGATTTTGCCCTCCGGGAGTTGTCGGAGCAGCAATCAGCCGAGGTCGAAGCGCATCTGACCAAGTGTCAGCAGTGCAGTAGTGAGCTGAGAGGACTCGAGGCGGTACTTCAGTGCGCTGCGAGCAGGATGGAACTGTCGGCTGATGAGCAGATGTGTGAATCAGCCAAACAAGCGCTTTTTGCAACTGTGGCAGAACGAGAGATAAAAGAGCCAACCGCCAGGCCGAGCATCGGTCCGGCATTAGTCTGGAGAACGATTATGAAAAGCCCAATAGCAAAACTGGCCGCAGCCGCAGTGATAGTGGCCGCGGTGGTACTATCAATAAATGTCTGGGATAAATCAATAGGCACCGCATCGGCAACTGAGTTGCTACAGCGTGCGATTGACGCGGTATCGGATGTGTGGTCGGTGCACATGAAGGCCCGCATGCGGACGTTGCCGGGCGATAATTTCTCTTTGATCGGTTTGGATTACGATTTTGTGCCGATCGAAATGTGGAAGCGCACTGATGAAAATGGGCACGTTCAGTGGCGTGTGGAAAAACCCGGGCGCGTACTTCTCATGGACGGCCGAACCACAATTATGTTCATTAGGCCGAATCATGGTGTCCTAAGGGAAGAAGCGTTGCCGTTAGGTTGTTATGACTCCTGGTCGGGCCGGTTACTGAATGTGCATGAACTGTTGGACGATGAGCTGCAGAAGGCAAAGAATAATCCCGACCGTGAGGTCCGTCTCCTGCACCAGGAAGTTGAAGGAAGGGATAAACTTGTGCTTGAGGTCCGCGTAAGAGCACACGTCCCCGAAGATGACTACCTTCGAAATAAGTTCATCTCAGAATCTGACCACGTAAAGCTGTACCAGTTTGATGCAAAGACCAAATTGCTGGAGTCTCTTCAGGTATATGTTCACGCCGAGGACAAGGATGTATTGATTTTTGAGGTGACGGACATTGAATACAATGCAGCATTGGATGACAGCGTCTTTGCACTGGATCTTCCTGAGAACATGATCTGGGCCAAGGAGCCGGCAATACTGCCGGATAACGAACGATACGAAAAGATGACGCCGAAAGAAGCGGCCGAGGCATTCTTCCAGGCTTGTGCGAACGAGGACTGGGAAGAAGT
>CAZPJZ010000224.1:0-4893 GCA_964586995.1 uncultured Pirellulales bacterium
CATGGCAGCGGCGGAAAAAAACCTGATCTTGAAAAGATGGCTCGCAGCTATGGATTGACCAATGTTGTCTTCAGCGATCCAGTTCCGGATAAGGCCGAGGTAGCTCGAATTGTCGCCGCGTGTGACGTGTGCTTGACCATCTACCGGGCAACGAAGGAGCACACCTGGTCTCCGAACAAGATGTTCGACTCTATGGCGGCGGCTAAACCGATCCTTGTTAATGTGCCTGGCTGGCTGGGCAGCCTTATAGAAGACAATAATTGCGGCAGATGCCTCGATCCAAATCGCCCCGAGGCGCTGGCTGATGTACTGGAGGAGTTGGTCGCCAATCCCAGCTTGTGTCGAGAAATGGGCAAAAATGCTCGCGCGCTCGCCGAGCGGCAATTCGACCGGCGAAAATTAGCCGAACACCTTGAAACCGTTCTGCTGGAAGTGGTGAAAAGCTCTTAGAGACAAAAACCTCCATGCCTGATGAACAACAACCTTTAGTAACTATTCTTATCCCGTGCAGAAACGAGGCGGACTTCATCGAGCAATGTGTCCACTCTGTTCTGGATTCGGACTACCCTGCCGACAAAATCGAAGTCTTGGTCCTCGATGGGATGAGTACCGATGGCACTCGCGACATCCTTGCGCGACTCTGCAACGAAGATAGTCGAGTTTCACTTTATGAAAACGCGCAGAAAATAGTGCCGACCGCTTTGAATACAGGCATTCTCAACGCCAAGGGCGAGGTAATAATCCCTGTCAGTGGACATGCAACAGTGGCTAAGGATTTTATCCGTGAAAGCGTCCGTCAATTGCAGGCTCATCGTGAGGCTTGGTGTGCCGGCGGCGCGGTCGAGACGGTGAATCCGCGGTACTTTGGCAGGGCGGTTGCTGCTGCGATGAGCTCGCCGGTCGGTGTGGGTAATGCAATGTGGCGGCTCGGCAACTATGAAGGGTTTGTCGACACAGTTGCTTTCGGTGCCTATTGGCGGTGGGTGTTTGACAAAGTGGGCCTGTTTGATGAAGAGCTCGTGCGCAATCAGGATGATGAGTTCAACCTAAGAATAGTCTTAGCCGGCGGCAAAATATGGATGTCAAAATCCATAAAGAGTAAGTATTTTTCGCGCGGCTCGCTGGGCAAGCTGTGGAGGCAGTATTTTCAATATGGCTTCTGGCGAATAAGTACCCTGCAGAAGCATAAGAGGCCAGCCACAATCAGACAGTTGGTTCCCCTGTTGTTCACTTTGTCCCTCGGCACACTTGCATTGGCCGGCTTATTCAAACCGATCGCCTGGAAACTGTTGAGCGTCGAACTCGTGCTATATGTGCTTGTCTTATTAGTAGGGGCAGTTGGTGTGGGCGCGAGGGCTGGGTGGAGGTACGCTTTGCCTGCGCCGCTGGTATTCGTAATACTGCATCTGGCGTATGGCCTCGGCTGCATGTGGGGAATAATACGGTTCATCGTACTTAGAGGATGGATGATGAAGACGCCGGAAGAAGCCAAGCTCTCACGGTAGGTGCCGGCTTAGAGGATGCTTCTCGGAAGGGCAGTGTGATGTCAGGACCAAAAGCAGTCAGGCAATATGAGGGCAAATTTGCTGAATGGTTTGGGACAGGCTATGCGTTCGCTTTCTGGAAAGGCAGGGTTGCGCTTTATGCCATTCTTAAGGCCATGGGCATCGGTAATGGAGACGAGATTTTGTTGCCGGGATATACCTGTGTGATGAATGTCAACCCGATCAAGTACCTTGGTGCCAAGCCGATCTATGTGGATATTGAACCGACAAGATATAATATCGACGTGACTTTGCTGCGGGACAGGATCTCACCAAATACCAAGGCCATCATAGCTCAACACACATACGGTTATCCCTGTGATATGGACTCGGTCATGAACATTGCCGCAAAGAACAGTATTCCGGTCATCGAAGATTGTTGTCTGGCTCTGGGTTCGCGATACAAAGGCAGAATGGTGGGGACATTTGGCCAGGCGGCGTATTTCTCATTCCAGTGGAATAAGCCTTATACGACTGGTCTGGGAGGAATGGCGATAACCAGTGACACAGATTTGGCACGGCGGATCGAGGAGCTGCGATCAAGCGAGATGTGCGCACCATCGACCAAGGAAGTAGCCATGCTTTGGGCACAATCAGTAGCGCACAAGCTGTTTGTATATCCCAGGACGACGGCTCTAATTCAAAGACTCTTTCGGTATCTCACCAGGAAAGGCCTGGTTGTGGGATCCTCCAGCCCGTGTGAATTTGCACCAGCCATGGATTCTGATTTTTTTAAGGGCATGAGCACGATGCAGGCCCGATCGGGACTGAGACAACTCAAGAAGATCGAACAAAATCTGGCTCACCGAAAGAAAGCCGTGCAGCTATATGACCGGTTACTGGAGCAAAAGGGCTGGCCCGCCCGCAAGTACGACAGCCTTACGATGGAGCCGGTGATGGTCAGGTATCCGGTGAGAATTGCCGAGAAAGACCAGGCTCTGGCAGAGTCAGCAGCCGCCGGCGTCGAGCTTGGCAGTTGGTTTGAATGTCCGCTGCATCCCATTGAAACGCCTTTGGCTGCTTACGACTATACAGAGGGACTATGCCCTGAATCTGAAAAAGCCAGCCGTGAAGTTGTGAATCTGCCTTTGCACCACAGAGTCGATGAGAAAACGGCCCGGAGAACGGTGGAATTTATAACGCGTTTCACCGCCGTAGCATGAAACGGTTACTTGACATACTTCTGTCTTTGCCGCTGCTGATAATCTTGCTGCCGATTTTTGCTGCCATAGCGATAGCCGTCAGGCTGTCCAGCAAGGGGCCATGCATATTTAAGCAAGAACGTGCGGGCAGAAGCGGCAAGCCGTTTGTCTTCTATAAGTTTCGCACCATGAAGCTCAATGTTGACCCATTCGGGCCAAGCCCCAAATCGGGTGATGACCCCAGGCTTACCGGCGTAGGGAAATTTCTGCGGGAATACTCACTCGACGAACTGCCGCAGTTGCTTAACGTATTGAAAGGCGATATGAGCATTGTTGGCCCTCGGCCGCTTTATGTTTCGCAGATGGCCGAATGGGACGAACGGCAGAAAAAACGCCTGCTGGTAAAGCCGGGGCTGACCGGGCTTGCGCAGACCTGCGGACGTGGCGAGCTGACCCGCGAAGAGAAACTTGAACTCGACGTCAAGTACGTAGAAACAGAAAGCGCCTGGCTGGATGCCAAAATAATCCTGGCGACTATTGCCCAGGTGTTCATGCGAAAACATATCTACGAAAAAAGATACTCTAAGACCGAATACACCCGCAAAGAAGGACAATAATATACGGGGCGAGGACCTGCCCGGAAGTGAGGTACGTCAATATGAAAAAGAAAGCTGAAACTACTTGCAGATACCTGACAAATATACAGCAGTTGAACCAACTGAGCGAGCAGGAAAGGGCTGAGCTGCAAGAGGTCACCGACCGGTTCGCCTTTCGCTGCAACGATTATTATCTGTCGCTGATCAACTGGGACGATCCTGACGATCCGATACGTCGGATCATAATCCCTTGCAGACAAGAGCTTGAGCAGTGGGGCCGCCTTGACCCTTCAGACGAAGGAACTTACACGATCATCCCGGGTCTTGAGCACAAGTATAACTCTACGGCACTTCTTCTGGTGAGCAATGTTTGTGACGGGATATGCCGGTATTGTTTTCGTAAGCGCGTATTTATAAAGCCTCAGAGCGAGTATCTACGGGACCTGCCGGCCGCGCTGCAATACATAAAGCAGCACCGCGAGATTACCAACGTGCTGCTGACCGGCGGCGACCCGCTGGTACTAAAACCGGCGAAGCTTGAGAATATTATCCGCCGGCTGAGGGAAATCGAGCATGTGCAGATAATTCGCATCGGGACAAGAATACCTGCCTTCAATCCGCGCCAGATTATTGCTCAGCCGGATCTGCTGGAGATGATAAGCAAGTACAGCACAAACTACAGAAGGATATACGTGATGACCCACTTCGTTCACCCGCGGGAACTCACCGACCTGGCTATAGAAGCGGTCGGTCTGCTGCAGAAAGCAGGTGCGATTCTGGCCAATCAAGCGCCGCTCATTCGTGGCGTCAACGACAGAAGTGATGTCCTGGCGGAATTGCTCAAGACGCTGGCATTTGTCGGTGCGGTTCCTTACTACATTTTCCAATGCCGTCCGGCTGTGGGCAACAAGGGTTATACGGTGCCGATTGAACGAGGCTATCAGATAGTAGAGCAGGCCAAAGCTCTGGTATCGGGCTTGGCGAAGCGCGCCCGGTATGTGATGTCGCACTCAACCGGCAAGATAGAGGTCATCGGCGCATCGGAACAACATATGTATTTCAGGTATCAGCGGGCCGCTGACGATGCAAATAGCGGACGTTTCTTTGTTTTCAAGCGCAACCCCGACGCCTGCTGGCTCGATGATTACGATGAAATGATCCGCGACTATCCGGTAAGTCAACCTTACAGGTCGTATGGGCCGGAATAAAACTTGAGCCTAAGAATGCGTGCAAAAGCCGCTCGCAAATCAGAAATCTGCCGTCAGGTCTGCTGTCATCTGCCCTGCGTCCTTTGTTGTGTACGGTCGCTGCTGCACGGCGCCGCGGCCGCCTTGCTGGCTCTGCTGTGCTGCACAGAAGGATTGGCGTTAGAGCCTTCTGAGATCATGGTGATAGCAAATGGCGATAACGCGGCATCTGTCCGAATCGCCCGCTACTATTGCCAAAAGCGACGCGTCCCAGCCGAAAATATGCTTGCCGTATCCTTGGGAGTAGAGCTCAAAGATACAATTAGTAGAAGCGACTACGAAGAATTCCTTGCGGGGCCGATTCGCAAGAAACTGCTCAGTCTCGAATTCGCCGGCAAGATCAAATGCCTGCTGACTACGTACG
>CAZPJZ010000225.1:0-4886 GCA_964586995.1 uncultured Pirellulales bacterium
GACAGCGCGTTCTCACCTCGACTGCTTACAGTGTTAATATCGGCCCCTTTTGCAATCAATAATTCCACCACCTCCTTCTGGCCGGTGTCGACCGCGATGTGCAAGGCTGTCTGGCCAGATGAGTCTTTGGCGTTGATATCCGCTCCTTTGTCAAGCAGGACTTCGGCAACCGTCTTCTGCCGGCTCTGGACCGCCGTGTGTAATGGCGTCCAGCCCAGCATATTCTTTCCATTGATATCCGCCCCTTTAGAAATCCACGACTGGGCCTTGTCGGCGTCACCATCGACAGCGGCCTGGTGTAGTGCCCGAGTCGCCTCGCCCCGATCATCGCCGGCAAATGCACTGATGACGCCGAAAGACAAAGCAAACAGCGAAATGAGTACTGGCATGTACGAGCGCTTCATAGCAAGTCCTCCGAGCTGCAATAATATCGACCACGGTCAACGGCTGGCCTTGATCTCTTATCGAGCCAGCTCCGAACACTCATATTATACAGCAAATATTCAATTTCTTCCCGCAAAATTGCGCAATTTTTGATTGTTTTCAGTATTCTTAGACTTGTTCCAGAGACGCCAAGCCCAGTCTTTCTGCAATGCTGTCAAATTCATCGAGAGATTGAAATTCGATGATTATCCTGCCTTTCTGGCCGTTCCTTCGCGTTTCTATGGTTACTCTGGCGCTGATCTGGCTGCTCAGTTTGCTCTCCAGGTCCAGGATGTGTGCTGGCTTGGCGCGGATGCTGGTCCTTGCCTGACCGCTGCCGGCAAGATACTTGCGAACCAGTCTTTCAACCTCGCGCACGCTCAGCCGCCCTACCAAGGCGCGGTTGGCCAGTTTTCGCCGCAGTTCATCGGTAGGCAACGCCAGTATGGCGCGGGCATGGCCCATAGTCAATTCCCGCTCGACCAGCATCTGTTTGATCTCCTCCGGTAGGTCGAGTAATCGCAAGTAGTTAGCGATTACGGATCGCTCTTCGCCAAGCCGCTTGGCGGCTTCGGCCTGCGTCAGGGAGAAAGTAGTAACGTAGTTTTGGTAAGCCTTTGCTCGCTCGATGGGATTCAGGTCACTGCGGTGGATGTTTTCCACCAATGCAAGTTCCAGCATCTCTTCATCAGTTGCCTGACGGACCAGTGCCGGTATCGTAGTCAGCGAGGCCAGACGAGCGGCTCGGAATCGGCGTTCTCCGGCGATCAGTTGATATCCCGGCCCCACGGGGCGAACGACAATCGGCTGGATTACACCGTTGGCCTTTATGGACTCTGCCAGATCCGCAAGCTCCTGCTCGTTCCAAGTCGTTCGGGCCTGATAGGGGTTCGGGGAGATTGACTCGATGTCGATTTGCTGCAACGAAGTGCGCAACTCTTTATCTGGCGGGAAATTAAGGTCTGACACGACATGAGACAACTGCTGGTCCGCCTCTGTGGGCGATGATATTATAGGACCTAAAAGTGATTCGAGCCCCCTGCCGAGATGTCTGGGCTTTTCCTTTTTTCTGTTGTTCATTTGTGTCTTCCTTCCTAATCCTTGACGTAGCCTTGGGCACTTGTTGGCAGTCAACCACAGGGCTGCACGACTGCCTAAACCATATTTCGGATAGACGCGGCGAAA
This sequence comes from uncultured Pirellulales bacterium, assembly GCA_964586995.1. Lineage (GTDB taxonomy): Bacteria > Planctomycetota > Phycisphaerae > Sedimentisphaerales > Anaerobacaceae > JAFNGF01. The sequence continues at coordinate 1,609 of CAZPJZ010000225.1, forward strand.
TTCTACAGTTTTGCTGGATGAAAAAGTGCTTTTTCACAATTTGTGTTTCACGTGAAACACGTAACGGGATTCGACGAAGCAAGCCCCAAGCTATCGCCGCAGCGCTCCAGCAGTGCAGCAGACCGCCTGCATCACGGAGAAAGATAGCGTCCATACCCCGACGGTCTTCTTTCACCGGTTACGGACTCGCTGAGACCGGATTCCGGGTCAATCGGCGATGCGCGCGGCTCAGACCGGAGCCGACTCGGCCAGAAGCATTGGCAGACAATTCGCCTGCCGAGTCAGCAACCCCCAAAGCGAGGGCAAAGACGGAACTGCACGCAGAGAAATGGTGCCTATTGCGCGGCGATTGGCTGGCCCACATCAAGGGCAGTGCCGAGTTCTTAGGGGGTATATCCTGCATCCTTTTTCTGCGCGCAGGCATTTTTACGGAGAGTTCTTGGGCCTTGCGGCTGCTGTTCTCGCTCCGGAGGGCCGAGCATTCCACAGCGATCTTTGGCCAGCTTCGGTCATCTGAACCGGCGGGATTGTTCGCCTCGCGGGTATTCATACAGGGAGTGTTTCACGTGAAACAATAAGCAACTGACGCTGGTGGTTCGCCGGTCTTGAGCAGTAAATGATGCGCACTACGGAGCCGGGGCCGGACGGCGGGGCAAACCCATGTAGCAAACGGCAGGGCGGGTCAGAGCGGGCAGAGATGACACGCAACGAGCCGATGTGGGGATTCTGACCCGGTTGTGAGTGCGGCCCCTCTGGGCGAATTGGTGTTAGTTATACACGCATCGAACACCGCTCAGCCGCCTTCAGGTGCTTATCCTGCGACCCGGTTCAGCATGGCCGGTGAGCCAGGACTCAGCACCAAGTATAGAGGGTTAATGACCGCGGCGACCATCGCGGCCACGATAAAACGAAAGCTCTAACGGATGTAACAGACCTATTTTAGCCTTAACATCTCCGGTGAATCCCGCGGAGTTGACAAGACCGCCCGCTCCGCGGCCCCGAAAGACGAGCCAGCAGCTTTGCTTTTCCGGCTCAGACGGGGGTTGCGTATGCCGGCCAAATGTGGTATAAGCATGTTCGCACGGCAAATGGTAGTGAGTGTATGAGAGCAGAGTAGGTGGAAGCTACAGAACTAAAGTCTGCTATAAGTGAGCTTGTGGCCCGGATTGAGAACATCCGGGACTGGCTTTGACTTGCCCGGCAAAAAGTCTCAACTGCAAAAACTCGAATCGCAGATGGCCAAGCCAGGATTCTGGGATAATCCCGATTCGGCGCAGGCCGTAGTCTCTCAGCTCAGCGCTGTTAAATCGGTGGTCGAGCCGGTCGAGGAGCTGCAGCAGGAAGTCAAAGACCTCCAGGAGCTTTTCGAGCTGGCGGTGGCTGAATCAGACCAGGAGGAGCTGACGCAGTTAGATGACCACCTGGGAACGCTTGTCAAGCGGTGTGGGCAGATCGAGCTGGCGGGGCTTCTGTCCAGGCCCGAAGACACAAAGAATTGCTTTTTCAGTATCCACGCCGGCGCCGGCGGCACGGAAAGCTGTGACTGGGTCAGTATGCTGCTGAGAATGTACAGCCGATACTTTGAGGCCAATAAGTATAAGTACAGAGAGCTTGATATTACGCCCGGCGAGGAGGCCGGCATAAGATCGATGACTCTGGCAGTGCGTGGACCCTTCGCGTACGGCAAGCTCTCGTGCGAGGTCGGGGTGCATCGGCTCGTCCGGATAAGCCCATTTGATGCTAACAAGCGCCGGCATACGAGCTTTGCAGCAGTGGATTGCGTTCCGGAGTTTGATGAGGATATTGATATTGAGATAAACGAATCCGACCTGCGGATAGATTTTTATCGGGCTGGCGGCGCCGGCGGCCAGCATGTAAACAAGGTCAGCTCAGCGGTGCGGATCACGCACGAGCCGACCGGCATTGTGGTGCAGTGTCAGAATGAAAGAAGCCAGCATAAGAACAGGGCTGAGGCGATGAAGGTGCTCAAGGCCAAGCTGTACATGCTCCAGCGGCAAAAACGTGACGCCGAACTGGCAAAACTCTATAGTGAAAAGGGCGAAATCGCCTGGGGCAACCAGATACGAAGCTACGTTCTCCAGCCCTACCAGATGGTGAAAGACCATCGCACCGGCTACCAGACGGGTAATGTTGAGGCGGTGCTGGACGGGGACCTGGACGGGTTTGTCGAAGCCTATCTGCGACACAGAGCCAAGACCAGACCAGTAGAAGCAAACAGAAAGACGAAAACACAAAAGGCTAAAGGTTAGAAGGATGAAACAGATTATCGACGTTGAAGTAAAAGCGCGGACGGTCGATTTCAGCAAATGCGAAACGGACTTACTGGCAGCCGGATTGTTCGCAGACGTTAAAGAGCTGGATAAACTCAACGCGGAACTCAACAGAAAGCTCGACGGCGCGATAGAGCGGCTGATAGCTTTGGGCGATTTCAAAGGCAAGGAGGGAACAAACGCGATCATCTACACTGATGGCAAGCTCAGCGCTAAAAGGCTGATGCTGGTTGGGCTGGGCGAGAAGAAGAAAGCAACCCTCGATACGGTTCGTAAAGCTGCCGCCAATGCGGCCAACAAGGCAGTAGCCACGAAAATAGGGAGCGTGAGCCTTGCCCTGCACAGGGCGTTTGGGGGACGGTTCGACTTATCCATGATGGCAAGAGCCACGGCCGAAGGGGCCTATTTTGGAAGCTATCGTTACGATGAGTTCGTCACCGACGGCGAGGACGGGCGCTTAGACTCGCTGAAGGTTGAGCTGATCGATTCTGACCCGGCGAAGACAAAGACACTGAGTAACGGCATTGCAAGCGGGGCTATTATAGGACGGGCACAGAGTTACGCTCGAACGCTGGCGAATCGCCCGGCCAACGTCATTAATCCAGCCGAATTGGCAGCTACCGCCAAGCGTTTGGCACGCGAGTCGAAGAATCTGAGTTGCACCGTTTTTGATGAAAAGCAGTTGGCGGCGAAAGGCATGGGCGGCGTGCTGGCGGTCGGCTCCGGCTCACAGAATAAGCCAAGATTCATCGTTCTGAAATATAGCCCGCCCAGCACAAAACTCAAAACTGCCGGGGCAACCGTTGCTCTGATTGGAAAGGCAATAACCTTCGATTCAGGCGGAATAAGCATTAAACCGGCGGCTGATATGGACGAGATGAAGCTGGATAAGAGCGGCGGAATTGCGGTCCTGGCCACTATGAAAGCAGTGGCTGAACTGAAGCCGCCGTTGAATGTTCTGGGAATAATCCCGTCGGCGGAGAATCT
>CAZPJZ010000226.1:0-4869 GCA_964586995.1 uncultured Pirellulales bacterium
CCGTCAGCGGGGTTGGGCTGCCAGGCCGTCTTGGGAGGGATCGTAAAGCTCCAAACGGCACCTTTCCAGGGACTATCCGGATGAGTATTGCTTACCTCGTCTATCCGCCAGTAATAGGTCTTACCGAGCTGCAGGTCGGCTGCCCAGTAGACCTCCCAGGTTTGCACGCCTTTGTCGGTTCCTGCGGTGCCGTTGTACACATCGTTATAGTTGTCGCCGAAATACACGTGGTGCGAGTCGGCATAGGTACCCTTCGTCCAGCTAAGGGCCACAGACGTCTGGCCAACCTTCTCACCGTCGGCCGGCTTGGGATCGCTGGCACCATATTTGGCCGACAGACTCTTGACCTGCGCCGCGGTCAGCGCATTGTCGTAGATGCGTACCTCGTCCAGAGCACCATTGAATCCGTTCCACCCATCCAGATTATCGCATCCGATAGTGATTATCGCATCGGTTTTGGGTCCGAATGAGAAGGCGCCCCGGCCGGTCTCCACGCCGTCAACATAAAAGACTGCGGTGGAACCGTCGAAGGTTACAGCCACGTGCGTCCACTTTCCTACGGTTAGAATGCGCCCGCCAGAAGGCGGATAGCTGCCGCCGCGGAAAAACGAGATGACATTGCTGGTTGCACTGATCTCAATTTCCCACATACTCAGTGTGCCGGCCCCGGTGCTGTCCCAGCCGTCCCTTTTGGCGACCACTCCCTGCCAGTTTCCGTTGGCTCCGTCCCATCGCACCCAGAATGCAACGCTCAGTTGACCGGTAGTGGCGGACGGGTTCCAGGTCCCGCAGTCCACCCACCCGGATGCCGGATTGCTGCCGTTGTAGTACAACGCCTTGCCGTAACCGGGCGGCCCATCGATCCAACTGGGCGTACCTCGGATGGTTCCGTTATGGCCCTTGCCCGATGCATCTGCGGCGGTTGTTCCGGCTCCCTCATCCAGCGGATAGTACGCCACCAGTTCAGCGACCGCCGTATTGGCCGCCAGAATGCCAAGCAACATGAAAAAAACCAGACAAGTCAATTTCTTATACATGATGTGCCTCCTTCGCGAAAGTAACCATGACTATAACTCACTGCGGCGGCAGGACGCTTGCCGTGCCGCTTTGTTTCGGAATGGAAGTTTTGCGCAGCCCTATTCAACCTCCTTCCTTCCAAAGTTCTCACTGTTGTAATTTATACCAGATTATCGGCCTTGATCTCAAGAAAAATCTGCCGGACCGGCATATTGACGATAAGTGCTTGCGGGTCCTTGCTTGACCGCGGCTCGTCCGGGTCAGGGTGCTCCGTTCGATTTGTATCCCGGCGGGCTGTTTCTTATGCTTTACAGGATAGTATATAGAAGTTGGATGTGTTGGTTTGCGGCCAGACAGGTAGCGCATTTATGAACATCAGACAAGCCAAAAATCAAATAGGACAGCTAAAAGGGGAGCTAAAAGCTGCCAGCCGCGCCCGCGACAACCGGCTTCTCAAGCTGGCTTTCGTCATGATCATCCTGGCGCTGGTTGCGGCTTTTATGTACGGCCGAATCCAGTTGTGGTAACCGTAACGCCGTGCCTTCTCCTACCGGCTGAACACTGCTCTAACAGCCCCTTCTGCCAGGAGGGTCTGCGCTAAGACGCAGCGCTGAATCCGCGACCACTCGTGCCCCGGCGTGCGGGCGGGTGCAGCATCAACAAGAAAAGGGGCCTATACACCTAAGTACAGGCCCCATACAACTGCAAAAAACCGCCTCTTGCCTACTGGCGTGGGCAGTTGAAACGTTACGGCTGTGGCCAGAGCAGCTCATCCAGCCACTGATCGACCACCAAGGCAAAATCCTTGAAGTTGACCGCCTTGGAGCCTTGGGGCTCCGCATCGTACATATTAGCAGGCGATGTCAGCGGGTGATACTCGCTCACAGCCCCTAAGCCGCCATCCATAATGCTAACAATCTCAGACGCCGACAAAGCCTTGTCATAGATGCGGACGTCATCGAGCAGACCGATAAAGAATCTGTCGTTGCTTGAGGGACGCCTGCCAATACTAACATCCGAGGCCGCGGTAAGATTGAATGCATCAGGGTCTGTGCTGGGTATCGTATCATCCTGGCCATCCAGGTAGAGTATCACATCGGGATACGATATCGTGGCGTGCCCTTTTACCGTCACGGCCACGTGGTGCCACTGACCGTCAGTTACAGTGCTATTACCCTGGACGTTGCCGCCGTGATGCTCCGTCCGCAGCCTGCCAAGGTCGATCCGTAAATCGAATCTCTGACCGCCGACGTTGGGACCCCAGCCGATAATTGACTGTGTTGCCGTGTTCGTTGTGTTGATCCAGGCAGTGGCGCTGACGGCGTTTGAGCCGAGAATGCCTTTGTACCCGGTTATTTCCACAAAGTTAGTGCCGTCAAGGCTGATCGCCTGGCCGAGCTTACCGGCGGCATAGGTCACGGTGCCAACTGGGGCGCCGTTAAGGCCCGTACCGGAACTGTCGTCGGCGTTACCGTCAAACTTGTACCAGGCCACCAAAGGAGGCGAGCTGTAGTCACTCTGGAGCCACTCGCTTGCCATCATCTGGAGGTCTATATAGTCAACTACACAGTCATTGTTAAAGCTGGCCGCAGGCTTTAGAAGCGAAGGAATACATCTGGGCCGATACAGCCAGATATCGTCAACGTACAATGTGCCCGTGCCGCCGGCTGTCGGATTGGTCCTGTTGCCAACGCCGATGGACATCTTCTTGATGCTCGCCAGGTTCACGTTGGCGTTGCTGAACTCTTTCATGTCGATGTCCCATGGCTGCCAGGTGTCCAGCAGCACGGCGTTGGGATCGACGTGATTGACCACCTTGCTCTTGCCGGTGCTGTCTTCGACCGCGACATACAACTGGTCGGCGGTGTTGCTGGTTATGCCGATGTCCTGTGCCTGCCACTGGCCTGTAATGCTGCCGCTCGTAATTACATCGGAGAATACGACCGTGCAGATTGCGGCGGTGTTCTGGCTGGCAAGCGCCAGGCCAATATAAACGTCGTTAGCCATATTCACCACCACCTGCGTGTCCAGCTCTTCCCAGTTGGACCCGTCGGATGAATGCCATGCCCTGACTGAGCCGCCGAGGTAGCGTTCCAATCTTAGCCAGTGTGGCGGGGTATGCGTCGTACCCGGATTGAAGCCGCTGGTAGTCTCACCTGCCACGTAACGGCGGTTGAACCTGACTCCGCCGTCCGGCCTGAAGAACACAAATGCGTTCGCGGAAGACGGGTCCAGCGTCTCGCGAATCATCACTCCGAACTTGGCATCAGCAGCCGTGTTATTCATGCTTTCCACCTTCACCTGCATCGTACCGACCCCTGAAAGCTGCTTGAAGACGTAATTGCAATGGTCGGCGGTGCCATAGATGTTTGCAGAACGGGCGGTCATCGTGTACGTGCCTACAGGCCCTTCGCTGAAGGTGCTGGCTGTCGGCAAGTTACCTCTGAACCACACCGTCAGCGCCTTGACGCCGTGTCGGGTCCAATCCTGCGGCGAGGTCCACTCACGCTGCGTCTCTGAGTAGCGGGCCTTGCCGGCCGCTCCGCTGTTATCGTAAATCATGGGCATTGACTGGCTGCCGCCGTGGAAGATAGTCCGCTCGGCAAACGGAGCCTGGGTGCCACCGACCGTCGAGCCGCTGCCGTTGCCGGTGTATGCCTGAATGCCACAGGCTGGGTCCGCCGAATAACCATATCCATCCCGCCAGCTATAAAATATCCGGTTGCAGAAATCGTCGTACGCCTCCATATCCTCCACGATAAGGCCGTTGGCCACCGTAAAGCTCCAGACCTTTCCCGTGCTGATAGTGCCGTCGGTATTATACTCATCGACCCGCCAGTAATAAGTCTGGCCGTAGTCAAGAGCTGCGGCAGGCGTGAAACTGCTGGCGTCTTGCCTTCCTCGATAGATACCCGACGTATCGGAATCATCGGCATCGGTCACGGCAAGTTCATTGGTGCCCAAGTACACGTCGTGCTTGGCCGCAGAGTCTCCTTTTGACCAGCTAAGGGCAGGGATGTGCTCAATGTCCACTGTGACTCCGTCGGCCGGGCTCGGGCCCCAGGCCGATCGCGGATCGGGTCTTAGCATAATGTACTGGATCTCTTCCTGCGTCAGCACGCGATCATAAAGCCGGACATCGTCCAGCGCGCCCGGATACATTCTCGAGTTGTCAACGTTGTAGCGCTGCGCCATTTTGACATCGAAGTTGGCCGTAAGATTGAACTTATCCGGGTCGGTTGATGCTCTGGTGTTATCCTGACCATCCAGCCAGACCTTCACATCTGGCGGTTGTATACTTGCGCCCCTTATTACCGTCAGGGCCACGTGATGCCATTGATTGTCGTTGATATTGGTGTCACCCTGGATATTGCCGTTACCGTGCTCGCAGCGCAGCCGGTTGCCGTCGACGCGGAACTCCACTCTCTGCCCGCCGGCGGTGTTGCCCCAGTTTAGAATGACGCCGTTGCCATGACATCTTACCCAGGCCGTTATGGTGAACGGATTTCCGCCCAGAACGCCCTTGTAGCCGTCTATGTTCACCCAGTCATCTCGGCCATTGAACTCCAGGGCATCTCCGTCGTAGCCGGGCACCCATATCGGCTCACCACGCAACGTGCCGTGACGGCCGTGGCCGGAGTAGTCGATGACGGTGCCGGTGCCCTCACTATCCAGCTTCCACCAGCCGACAAGGTTAGGGTCATAAATGGGGATCGCAGGCTCAGTTCGGAAACGCCAGATATCGCCCTTATGTGTAGTTGTGCCGTCGAACTCGTCGATGCGCCAGTAATAAGTGGTGTCCTTGGCCAGCGCTGCGGGCGTATAGGTTGTGCCGGCTTGCTGGCCCTTTGA
>CAZPJZ010000227.1:0-4869 GCA_964586995.1 uncultured Pirellulales bacterium
GAGTTGGAAAGGGATGAGTGCGGAGAGGTAGTCTATGCCGAGGTTTGGTCTCCAGTAACACCGGGTGGTGTTGAAGAGGAGCTCAAAAAGATTATTCTCGTCGCTGATGGCGCGGAGCTAGGTAAATACGTTTCACTCTCCGGCATCCGAGCCACAGTTATGGCTCCGCCCAAGGATCGCATCTGGTCGGGACGGCTATATAGCTTCGGCACTCCGATGAGCAATAACCCCCTGCTCAGCACCACCATCAAGTATAGGCATAACATCACCGTGGCTACTCTCGTAGGGGCAACTACAGCCATTACTCAGGACTACCGCATAAGGCTGTGGGGTTACGTCTATAAGGCTGATGAGCTATCCCGGGTATTTGATACCATGCTGTTCCCGGCAGCCTTAGTAGATAAGGCGAGAGGTAGGGTATTAACCTTAAATAAGCCACCCATCCCAGTCAATGCCGATACTTGGCTAACCCTACCCGGGGGCAAAGACCAGGCAATTCCTAAGATCAACCCCTTCATCAGGTACGCCTATAATCTCCTGGCTACCGATGGGATGCAGGGTGACTACCAGCTCCGCTACGAGACTGCTGCGGTCTTTGAATCAGATGAGGACATGTATTTCGAGTTTGACGACAAGGATGCCCTGTTCATTGAGGGGCTGGGGATAAAGGCAGCAGCCAATCTAGCCAGAACGGGGTTACGGATTGGTGGCGATTATCACCCCAAGGGGCCAACAACCAGACTGTCTCTATTCCCGACCACGGTAGGCATTAACGAGCTTAACTTCGGCTTCCTATTCCCGTTTGCGCCGGTAACCCATCCCTACTACGCCGCCATACCTAAGCTGGCAAGGCCTTATCTTATCTGGAATGAGATTGGCTACGTAGTAATCAGGGATGATGGAGTAGGTGCCGTGGCAGTTAACTCCGTTGTAGCCGCTCTGACGGGAATGAGACTGGAGATGAGGTCGTAGGGAGAGGGTAAATAATATAAGGAGGAGGTAAATAAGATGAGAAGTTTAGCCTGTCTCGCCAACACGCCTTTTATGGCGGGGGTTGAAGCTGCTGTCCTCGCCGATGTCTCAGACTTCAACGAGGATAGTGTAGGGGAGATCTTCATTGATGACCCTTGGTGGGGCGTAATGCCTCTGACAGTGGTGCCCTACGTTGCCGCCACCTATGCCACCTTCAACGTCTGGGGGCAGATTATGTTCAACGCCGGCTGTACCGCGTTCAAGTGTGGCACCGCCCTCTGGTGGGGTAAGCTGATGGCCTATATCATCCCCAAGGGGGTCATGGTTTTGACGTCCTAATCTGAAAGCGTCACGGACCGGTAGAACGCCGGCATAGTGACAATCACTAACGCATAAGGAGGAGAAATGTTACAGGATATTTTGGAGCAAAGCGTAAGCCAGATTTACCCAATAGGGATGAGGCTAGCCAAGGATATGAGAGTATTCCGTTATATCCAGGCCATCCAGGGTCTTGAAGGCCTAGCCAGGCTTGTCATTAACTCAAACTATTGCCCGGGGTGTACCGGACACCTCAATGAGGATGGCTTCGAGGGCGCTGGAGGCGTCAATGCTTATGCTGCCCCCATAGGTCAGACATACCTGGATATTAAAGATACCGTCGCCAGAGTCGCCAACTTCTACCAGGGCGGCATGGTTATTGTCTACGGCACGACCATCTTCCATCAGCACTACATCGTAAAGTCCGATGCTGGAGATGGTGCCAAGGTTAGGCTTTACCTTGACCGACCAATAGCCGTGGAGGATATTACCGCCGCTATGGGTGTCACCGCATATCGCAGCCAGTACAGCGCGGTGAAAAAGCCGGGCAGTACCCAGACTGGCTTTGAAACCTTCGTCGGGGTGAACCTGATTCCGGTCACCATCAATTACTTCGCTTGGCTGCAGACCAAAGGGCCGTGCATTGTCACACCGACGGGTGTAACTTGGCCTGGCTCGGCGGTCAACTTGAGGGACGTCTATGCCAATCCTAACGATGGTACACTTCAGCCACCCACGCTGTCTGACCCCTCAAACGGGTTTCAGAAAATCGGCACCCTGCTGTCGGCCACAGGCGGCACCGCCAGTGACTACGGCGACCTCTGGATTAACCTGGATCTAGACCCGAACTAAGGAGGACAAATGGGTAAAGAAGCTGAAACCAAATGGGGAACTCCACCTAAACCTGAGCCAGAGGCTGAGCCTGAGGAAAAGCCTAAGGGCAAAAAGGGTAAACCTGAGCCAGAGCCAGGATAAGCCCAGTTAGGGCTGAAATAGTAAATCACCGGAGCTTTGCCGGTGAGAAGCAAATTGATATTGCCTATCACAGGCGAGTAACTCCGTTTGTGGTAGGCAATATTGTTTTGGGAGGTAAAAGATGATTTCAGACGCTATTATCCGCATGGTAAAGTACCCGCCGGAGCTCATTCCTGATAGCTGGTTCGGCAATGTTCCGCTCAATTCAGAGGTCGTCACACCCATACTCGACGTTAAGAGGTTCAGCCCGTACATCGCCATCCTTACCAATATCCAGCTTACCCCCAACGCCAATGTGGTCCTGAGGGCGAGGTATGATGATGTCAGGGTAGAGGAGAACACTGCAGCCATGCTCTCTTACCTGGACGGCACCCCAGCGGTTAGAGCTTTAGTAGGAGCCTGGAGGCTTCCCGCCAAAAGTATTCTCTACTACAACCTCTTCGGTGTAGCCCCGGTTGTGAACTACATCACCCACTTCGGCCTGTGGGCTTTCCCGCCAACAATTGCTCATAAGCTTTTCTATGATATAAAGCTTACCCCTGATGAACAGGCAATCTGCGATGAGCTAGGCATCAAGAACACGGTGGAGAAGGGGCTCCTGCCTCTACCCATCAACCAGCAGATTGAGAGGGAATATCATGTCGTAGGTGAGGAGACACACTCCAGGAGCATCAATATTGCCGCAGCCGCCACGACATACACCATAGAGGTCATCCACCCCAAGCCAAACGAGTTTATCGTCCTGACCAGGATGGCGGCTATTTCAGGAACCGCAGCACAGGATGTCCGCTTCATCGTTGACAGGGATGACGATGTTAACTTTGCCGAGCTGAGGACATTTGCCCTAGGCATAGTGACAGACACTAGCCTGGTTGCTGGTGGTGAGGTTAGCTGTTTCATCCCGGCCAAGAGGGAGATTAGACTAACCACGACCGCCACTGTCGCCCCGGGCGCTCATCTCTTCAGGTATACCTTCCAGAGGATAAAGCTCAGTAATCTGTTAAAGGTCCGCTTTGGGCTGGTATCTCGGGATGAAGTGCCTGCCGACCTCTGGAAAAAGGTGCAGGGGGGTATTCTGTGATGGTCGAAAACAAAGAAAGGGAAAGTGGAGCAGGGGCATTGGTGCTTGGTGGCATGGGGGGCGCAGCACTGGGGGCTATTGCCACTCTACTCCTAACCAGGCCGGCAAAGGCTGCTCCTCCCGATGAAAAGCTAGATTATTTGCTGGAATGTCTCACGGCTCTAATTTCTGTGCTCGCCCAAGTAGCTGAGGGTCAGACTACTTTAATTCAGCTGCTACAGCAGTGGCTTGCCGCTCAAGGGGTAGAACCCGGCATACAAGTGACCGTGCTCACACCCTGGGTCGCTAAAGAGCCCGAGGAGATATTCAGCCAGCCTATCAGGTCTGCTGGCACCTTTTTCTCGGACAAGATGGTTGACTGGACCAAGGGGAAGAGAATCCTGTTTAAGGTGGAATCAACGCTAAACCAACCTGTTCAGATTCAGCTTATAGGTAATACCGTTGACAGCCTGAACCTAACTACGGACATAAATGCTCCCCAACCGTGTCCTGCTAATAGCAATATCAGCATAGGCCCAGCCTGGGATGACTGGCATCCCTATATTGGTGTCAGAATAACAGCGGCAGTAGCACCAACGGCAGGTATTCTTACCATATGGGCAGTAATTCAGGAGTAAGCAAATGGCTCAAAATAGGCATCACGCTTTGGCCCGAGAGGCAATATTAGCTGCCTTGACAGCATATACTGGCATTACCACCGCTGATGGTGCTGGCGACGGCTCTACCCTTATAGACGCCAACCTCATCGGCGCAAATGACTTTATCAGCAATAAGACCATTCTCATTGGGTCGGGTGATGGTGACAGGGAAGATAGCGGCGCTTCATCCTTCGACCCTCTCACCGGAACCATTACCGTAATATCCCCTTTTAGTGCCCAGATAAAGATAGGAACTCTCTTTAGGGTGATCAATATCTCTACGGTGGAGATTGACGTTGAGGCCATCAATACCAAGGTAGGCACCAATACGGATGCTGCTGGGACGACCACTGTCTTTGCCCGACTGAGGCAGATTGTTGATACCTACCTCGCCAGTGGCACAGTTGGATTAGCGGTCTTGCTTGCTGAGATTAATGCCAATGAAGCCAAAATAGACATCGTTGGTGCTATCGCTACTGCCATCGATACCCAAACCGACAAGCTGGGTGGTGAGACCCCGGTAACCGGCTCAGCAACCCAAGACTGGCAGACAGCCGAAGCCGATGTGGTATCTATCGGTGCCAATGATACTAGATACAAAATCCATTCGCTACTGCTCTCTATCCACAATCTGGTGGGAACGGTTATTACTATAAGGCTGTATATGCAGGTGAAGGGGGTCGAACGCAAGGTCTATGAGCAGGCATTTAACGCTACCACGGACCCGCCCGGACTATGGATAGTGAATGGGACGATTGGGATTCATGAGGTGTTAAGGGTAAGCCTTCAGAGCAACAATGCCGCCGATAACGCCAAGGCAGTGGATTATGACTACATGTTGGAGGCGATGTGATGGCTATTCCAGAAAGGTGCGATAGAGTATTG
>CAZPJZ010000228.1:0-2730 GCA_964586995.1 uncultured Pirellulales bacterium
CAGAGATATTCACGTTCTCTGCCCAATCGACGGAATGATCATACAGCATCCGGGCGTACACCTTGTCGTCTTTTGTCCGCCATTCAGTATAGCGGTATCTGTCGGTCTTGACAGAGTCACCATTGTAATATCTGCTAAATACCGCTTCTTTGCCGGGCAGGTTCGGATTCCGCAGGAGCGGGACAAAACTCTTGCCCTGCAGATGTCCCGGCGCCGGCAGTCCACAAAGGTCACAGAGCGATGGATAAATATCCAGGTACTCGGTCAGGGCGTTTGTTTTCTTGCCGCCGGCAATTCCCGGCGCGCTGACAATTAGCGGCGAGTGCAGCGACGTCTCAAAATTGCAGTGCTTACACCACAGGCCGTGCTCCCCCAGATTCCAGCCGTGGTCGCCCCACAGCACAACCACGGTATCGTCGCGCAGGCCCAGGCGGTCAAGCTCAGCCAGAATCCTGCCGATCTGGGCATCGGTATAGCTGACGCACGCGTAGTATCCGTGGATTAGCGTCCGCGCCAGCTCATCCGGCAACGGCCCTGTCTTGGGAATGCCTTCGTATGCCCGCAGTTCGCCCCAGTTGTGCAAGGCCCCATCCGGACAGCCCCTCGGTCGGAACGGATTGTCCGCCAGGTCGATTTCCCCTCTCTTATACAAATCCCAGTACTTCTTGGGGGCGTTGAAGGGCAAGTGCGGCTTCAAAAAACCGAGCGCCAGGAAGAACGGCTCGGCCCTGTCTTTTAGACGGCGGAGGTCCGAAACCCCCTTATCTGCAATTATGCCATCGAAATAGGCGTTGTCGGGCACGTCGGCGGCCTCGTAGGCCGGGCCAGCGTGACCCGGATTTTCCGCCGCCAGCTTTACATTCTGCTCCAGCAGATAATTCCGCCACGTTCCCTTTGGCCGCCAGGGCTCTTCGCTCCAGCCATCCCGGCAATCGTTCTGATGGTGAAAGACCTTGCCGTTCGATATGGTGTAGTATCCGTGGTCCTTGAAGTGCTTGGCAAGACTGAGCGCTCCGGGCAAATCCTTCTCCGCCCACACATCAAAACTAATGAACCTGTCGCGTGTCGGCCGGACACCGGTCAGCACGCTGGCGCGCGACGCCCCACATACGGGAACCTGGCAGTAAGAGCGCAGAAATGTGACGCCCTGCGAAGCCAGCCGGTCGATATGGGGCGAGACCATGCGCTCGTGCCCATAGCAGGCCAACTGCGGACGAAGGTCATCCACAACCAGAAACAGCACGTTGGGCCCCTGCCCGACCGCGCCACTGCCGTAGCTGCCGAGCGAGCACCGAGACATCGCCAGCGACACCGTTCCCAAGCCTACAGCCCTTAGAAGCTCACGCCGATTCAACTTTCGATTCATTTTCAGATATCCTTTACTTTTCAATTATGGCACGATGGGGATGTTACACGGCATTATTGGATTAGCAGTCGCACGTTTTCAGCGCAGCGCGTGTGCCTATCTGCGGAGCCTGCTTTTATGGCGGCGGCTATCTGTCTGAACTTAGGAACCGCGTGATCGAAGAACTGCTTGTAGCTCCGGCAAAAATGGCTTTCCCGGCTCACGTCACCGCCGAGGCGGACTCTGTCCTTCACACAGCCGCCGCGACAGATATCCAGGTAGCTGCACACCAGACACGTGTGGCTGAGCTTTTCCTTATCACGGGCAAACGCTCGCTTTATCCTGCTGCCGGCAAGTTCTTTTAGCGGCGTCTCCAAAATATTGCCCAGGTGCCATTTCGGCTCCACAAAAAACTCGCAGCAAAAGGCATCGCCGGTATGCTCGATGACCACGAAGCCTGCGCACTGTTTGCTGTACGTGCAGATGGTATGCTTGCCCATCACGTAGTACGTCACCAGCGAATCGAACTCGCGGATGTTCACCTTCTCCGGGCCGTAGGCGTACCACAGATCAAACAAGCTACATAGAAAATCGCCATACTGCTGCGGCGTGATAGCGAAATCCGCTATGTCACCCGTCGCCGAATCGGTCTCCACACAAGGGATGAACTGCAAATAGGTCATACCGTTTTCGACGAAGAAATCAAACAACTCATCCGGATGCCCCACGTTCCGCCGGCTTAGCAAAACCAGAGCACTGAATTCAACCCGGTGTTGCTTGCACTTTTCAATGCCTTGCATCACCCTGTCGAACGTGCCCGAACCGGCCCGGTCCAGCCGGTAACTGTCGTGAAACCCACGGGGACCATCAACGCTGATGCCCAGCAGAAATTTGTTGTCGTGGAAGAACCGGCACCAATTATCATCGAGCAAAACACCGTTCGTTTGCAAGGTGTTGCTAATCTGCTGGCCGGGCTTACCATATTCCTTCTGCAGTTCGACCGCCCTGGCGAAAAAATCGACGCCCATCAAGGTCGGCTCACCACCCTGCCAGGCAAAGCCCACCACCGCAAAACACAACTGCATATAGTCGTGGACCAGTTTCTCAAGGACCTCTTCGCTCATTCGCTGCCTGCCCTTTAGCCCCCGGACCCTTCGGCTTTGCTCAGGGCAAGCCTGTGCCAGGGGCAACCCCTGCCCACTGGTGGCAGGGCTGATCGGCGGGCGATTCTTGTAGAAACAGTATTTGCAATCAATATTGCAATCCGAACCGGATGGTTTAATCAAAAGCGTAAAAGGCTGCATTAGAATTCAGTATCGTCTGCCCTATATGAGTTCTGCAAAATTGTAGGTTAGGCATATATTATTTAAGAAAATCCGTTTTTG
>CAZPJZ010000228.1:2740-4869 GCA_964586995.1 uncultured Pirellulales bacterium
ACTTACTGTCTAACAAGAAAAAAACCATTTTTTCTTGTCAAAGTATGCCTAACCTACAATTTTGCCGAAGCCTTTCTGTCATGTTTGATTCAAGGCGCACTAATGCTCACCCAAAGGCCAAGCATCTGCCCTCTCTAATATAACCCCCATTCCACCCCCACGTCCAGTTTCACTGCTCCGCTTAGAGCGACATGTTAGGCGCATTTTGGATAGATTGAGCATACGCTTGACCAAAATCCTTGGATTTTCCTCTGGGTTCTGGAAGTGGATTGATTATTCATTTACCAACGGAGGCATTGCAAGTGAGGTGCAACGGAATTGAACTGCTTGTTCAAGTTGCTGTCGAATTTTTTGCTTCTTCAAATCGTTTCGCAATACCTCATACCCATGATCAAAGGCTACCCCTAGTGCACCACTAAGAAACGCAGCGCCCAGCACAGTGGGAATGTTTATTTCCTCTCCTCTTGAGACGTAGATCGATCCTTTTGCAACTGAACCTAACACCGTTCTTTTCCCTATTCTAATAGCAGCAGTACGGATATCAATGGGTTTGGGTTGAATTACAGCACCCGCAAGCTCATCTGCTACCTCACGCCAAGCCTCCTTTTGACTTAGGAAGCCAATGTCATGACCAAGCTGTCGAATCGACCACCGTAGCTTCTTGCCAGCGTCTGAGTTGCGCACGTGCACAATAGCCTTAACAAAGTCGCTACTCAAATCTGGCAAGGCGATAGTGGTATCAACTTGTGCTTCCAGGGAGACCACTTCCTCCTCTCGCTCAACTTCTCCAAGTTCTCTGAGTTCGGTGGGCGAACCAGACTGTATCCAGAGAAGCTCACGCAGAGAGCCGCTGTAGCTTCCAGCAGCGTTTTCTCTCCAACAGAAAGGAGCAGCGAAAGTTGTCTGAACAAGGCGCTTCATAGCGTTTGCTTGTCTTGGAGGGTAGAGGCTGGCTGCTTGATAGGCCAGTGACCGATTGAAGATAGGTTTACCTCCAGAACCCATCAGAGTGACAGGATCTCGTCTGGTCTCCCTAAATCTTGCAACTGCCCTGCCCGGCTCCTCAATAAAACCTACAAATTCCTCCGCCATGACATCTGTAATTCCTCTGAATGCCGCATGGCGCCATTTAGTATGGTGCTTTGAAGACAGCACTTCCTTCAGGATGTTGGCGAAAATGGGTCTAATATCGCGCTTCTTCAAAGATCCGACAGGGCGTTGCGCTTTGGGATGATTCTGCAGGCATGAGTCTATGATGAGGCAGAGCCCAACTTGACGCGGACTTGGCTCGAATACATATTCTTCTCTGGTGCCAAACTTCTGGACGTATTTTGCACGTGCCAAGGTCGGGGCATGTACCGATAACTCCTTAAGCTCATCTGTCGGATATGCAGATAATGGGTGCTTAAGAACTACTAATGTACCAAGGTCGAAACACTTCCTCAGTAGCTCGGAGTACTCACCAGTCGAAAACCAACGTGCCATTCTAGGGCTAAGTGCAAAGAGCTCGTCCTGAATGAGAATTTTGTCGTAGAGGAGAGACAGAAGTAGCAGTTTGTAGAGGACAGCTTTTGGGCTGTTGCCAAGATTCTTCTGATCAGCGGCCCAGTCCGTTAGGACGAGTGATTCTGATGTTGAACTCGGTTGCTCTTTGGGGTTCATGTGGCACCTCTTCATTGGCTAACACTGCATTTGCTTGCGCCCAAGTCATGCCTAACCGATGATACCGGAACCAGAGCGGCCCGATCTTGCGTAAAGCAATGTCAGGCGTCCTAACAATAATTAGATTGACCAGCATTAGAGGCGCAACATCGATTTTCGACACGGACAATATGCCTTCTTTACGGGGCCTTGGATTACCGTGTCCTTATTTCTCTATATGCAAGATATCACACGGTGAGGTATTTGTCAACTGCGCATTTGGGTAGGAAATCTTCGAAATTACGGAAGAGATCACTGGTGGGTCGAGTGCTTTTTGAGCCATTGGGTGGCCCATTTTTCAGCTTGCGCGGGGGTTTTTAGAATGCCTTCCAGTTGGGCGATGTACAACTCTTCAGCCAGTTGACCCAGAGCCGGTCCCGGCACGGCGCCTAACTGAATTAAGTCACGCCCGTTGAGTAGCGGCTTAG
>CAZPJZ010000229.1:0-4817 GCA_964586995.1 uncultured Pirellulales bacterium
TGTCTGCCTGAGGCGTGGGAAAAAGCAGTGCTGGCGGTCTGGGACAAAGGTATCGATATCAGAACTCAATACGATAAGCCAGAAGATCCGCCGAGCAAAGATGCAACGGTTATAGTAACCATCACGGAGCCATTCCGCGAGCCGAGAATCCACAAGAACTTTCCCGGCGGGCCAGAGGAGCTTGAGGTGTACCGCCAGGAAGTAGTCAACGGCATTCACGACCATTGGATCGACCCTGCTGCGGGCAAATGGACGTATACCTACCATGAGCGATTATTTGCCTATTGTCCGGTGGAAAATATGGGGCGGCACGATTCGCTGAAACCCTTCAAAAAGGCCAACCAGATTCAGTACATCATCGATTGTTTGTCGCGGGCCGGCCACAGCCGTAGAGCCCAGGCGGTAACCTGGATGCCCACCGCCGACCCGGCGACCGAGCATCCGCCTTGCCTGCAAAGGGTCTGGTGCCGGCTGGTGGCTGATGAAGCGGGAAAACTTTCACTGAATATGAACACGCACTGGCGAAGCCGAGACCTTTATAAGGCGTGGTTCATGAATGTCTACGCCCTTACCGACCTTCAGAGGGTTATCGCCGAGCAAATATCGCAGAGAATCAATCAGCCCGTGGCGGTGGGCAGGTATGTCGATATAAGCGATTCGCTGCACATCTACGGCAGCTATTTCAACGAGGTGTCGGCTGAGGTGCAAAAAATGCGAAGTAGCTCCTTCCGGCAGCGGGCGTGGCAGAGCACCCACCCGGCCTTTGTCGCCTGTACGGAAGAGGCCAGAGAAAAACTTGCCCGAGACCCGGACTGCTACGCTAAGGCCCGAGGCTGAACATCAAGCGTATCTTGTGAAGCATGAAACGAAACTAAGAAGTATGAGGAGCAAAGCATGGCTTTGATTGTGAATGGCCAGAGAATTGAAGATTCGGCAATACAGCAGGAAATAGAGCGATTGAGGCCGCGTTATGAGCAGGTTTTTGCCGAGCAGGATCCGAAAGAGCGAGAAGCCCAATTGCTCGAGTGGTCCACAGAGAACGTGATCGAAAGGGTCCTTCTCCATCAGGAGGTCAAAAAGGACGGTGACAGAATCCCGCCCGATGAGCTCGAAGCTGTCATTGCCGGTCTGAAAGAGCGGTACAGCGACCCGCAAGCGCTTTACAAAGACTTCGACGCGCAGGACGAGGAAAGCCTTAAAGAAGTTGTTGAATTGCAGATGAGAGTGGAGCGAAAACTAAATGACGTTTGTAAGGATGTCTCCGGGCCATCGCAGGCGGATATTGAGCGGTACTATGCGCAGAACAAGGAGCATTTCAAGTCGGGCGAGCGATTGAGAGTAGCCCATATAGTCAAATACGTTGACTGGCGCACGGATGAAGCAACGGCTTTGGACGCGATCGAAAAAGCGCACGACGAAGTGAAAGGTGGCGCGGCCTTCGAAGCGGTGGTGGATAAATACACCGATTGTGCGGATAACGGCGGGGATTTGGGCTACGTCACGAGAGGGCAGATGGTGGAGGAGTTTGAGGATGTCGTTTTCAATCTGGGGGTCGGGCAAGTAAGCGACGTTTTTCGGACTCGCTTCGGCTTCCATATAGCCAAGGTGTATGACAGAAAGCCCGGCGCCGTGCCCGGCCTGAAGGAAGTAAAGCAAGAGATAGCGGATGCACTTACAAGGCAGATGCGGGAAAAGGCTATCGACGAGTTTATAGATCGGCTCAGAGATGGGG
Organism: uncultured Pirellulales bacterium; assembly: GCA_964586995.1. GTDB lineage: Bacteria > Planctomycetota > Phycisphaerae > Sedimentisphaerales > Anaerobacaceae > JAFNGF01. The sequence continues at coordinate 1,733 of CAZPJZ010000229.1, forward strand.
CCCGAATCGAAGAGGTGTGAGTGCATATTTACTGAGGCCGGTGCTGCGCGACTTTTAGAGGCTGTAAAAAATGAATATGTTCGTACATCGTCTGATTTTGTCAGAGGCTCTTAGTTTTGCCGGCCCGGCGGAAAAAAGAGAAACTCTGGCATCTCGATTTGCCTCCGGACGATTCTTATGTTAGACTTTATAAGGCTGGGGGAAAATAACCGACTGTGAAACGGACTTTCTTTCGTTGGGAGTATTACTACCCGCAGATCGGAAGTTGTGCTCCGCTTCACAGGCTGGCGGGTGCGTATAGAGTGAGGGTGCAGCGCCCGGCGGAAGCAAGGTAATGCCCCGGCCTTTGGCCAAGACTCTCGGCAAAGCCTTTATGGGGGGGCTGTGTAAGTTTCTTTCCGAGTTGGGCCCTTGCGTTGTCTGCAACGCAGGGGCTTTTTTTATGCCGGCACGGCACAAGATTTCCTTTGACATACTACATGTGGCCCTTAGAATAACCACAGCGGCGAGATGTAGTGTTGTATTGACGGGCTATGGAAGAAACGCTTAGAAGGGCCAAACGTTAAGAACCAAAAGGAGGTAGAGCCGGCTTGTGAGATGTCCCTTTTGCAAGGAAGACAGGGATAAGGTTATTGACTCACGGTCAAGCGATTCCGGCAGAGTCATTAGGCGGCGGCGTCAGTGTCTGGTGTGCAGAAGGCGCTTCACCACCTATGAGAAGGCCGGCGAAAGCTTCAAGCTCTACGTGGTAAAAAAAGACAAGTCCCGTGTCCCTTACGAGAGGGACAAGATCGTCAGCGGGTTACAGAAAGCCTGTTACAAAAGGCCGGTCTCCGCAGAGCAAATTCAGCAAATAGCGGACAAGGCTGAGGAGGATATTTTCAGGCATTTTGATAAGGAGGTCACGTCGGCTTTTATAGGCGAAAGCGTCATGAAGCACCTTCGGACCATCGATAAGGTTGCCTACATTCGTTTTGCCAGTGTCTACCGGGATTTCAAAGACGCAGGCGAGCTGATTGAGGAAGTCAGCAGGGTTATCCGCAATGCCGAGCCGGTGGAGCAGCTTAAACTTTTTCGTGAGTGAGCAGAAAAAAGGTTTGACTTAGGGGCCGAGAGCCGTTCAAATCGAGGTTGGACGGTTTTGTGCTTTGTTTTCAGCGCCTCGTTGTTAAGCCGTGCATGGAGGCAAGGGTAAGCAAATGAGAATGCAGCTCGAAGTTACAAAGGCAGATGGAACCGTCGAGGAATACTTACATACCAAAGTCATAGGCGCCATCAGTAACGCTCTGGTCGCGGTCGGTCAGCCGGATGTGCACGTTGCCGAGGAGCTCGCGGATGTCGTGACGTACTATCTGTATCGAAGAGACACTCCGCACAGTCTGACCACCAGCGAAATCTTCTCCATAATCAAGGCGGTCTTGTCCACGACGGGGTATGAACAAGCTGCCATTGCGCTGACGGAACACCGTTTCGAGCGCAAGCTTAAGCGCAGCCGCGTTGAGGTGGTGGCGGTGGATATGCAGGAGCTGGCGGACGCCGAGCTGCTCTGCGAGGCCGGGCAGTGTGCCGCCCGCTCGCAATGGGATAAAGGCAAGATCGTCGCGGACCTCGTCAGCAAGCATGGCCTTTGCCGGCAAACCGCCCGGACGATAGCATCCATGGTCGACGAGAAGGTCCTGAATATGGGCCTGACTGTGGTCCCGGCCAGTCTGATAAAGCAGCTCGTTCTAAGCGACACCGCCGCCGTGCTCCGGGCCCAGCGCCAACTGCAAACGGCCTGAACCGCCCCAGGTTGCGTATGGCTTTGGCGTAGCCCATGGGTTCCTATGGGTACTTTCTATCCCTTATCAGTTTTTTAGCGTGCTGGAAGACTTCCCCGTCGGGCTCGTCGGGCGCAATGTCGAGCCAGTGGACGTTTCGGAAGGTCTTGAACCAGGTACGCTGGCTCTTGGCCAGTCGGCGGGTGTTCTTCTTTATAAGCTCAATCGCATCCTCCAGGCTCGTTTTTCCACTTAGATGGTCGATTATCTCTGCGTAGCCGATAGCACACCGAGCCTGCTGGCTCAGCGGTTTTTCTTCCTCAAGCAGAGATTTGACCTCATCAACCAGGCCTGCAGCGATCATCTTTTTGACCCGGGCGTTAATCCTTTTGTTCTCTTCGGCTTTTTCCCTCCGTACGCCGATTATCGTCCAATCGTCCGCCGTGGCTCGTCGCTCGTGGCTCGTCGCTCGTACATCCCATTGCCTTTGGAAGCTGGAGATTGGTTTGCCGGTAAGTTCATACACCTCCAGGGCCCGGATTATACGCCTGGCATCGTTTTGGTGGATGCGAGCAGCCGATTCCGGATCGACCCGTGTCAATTGACGGTAAAGCTGCTCCAGGCCCTGGCTTTCCGCCCGTGCTCTCAGTTCGGCCCGAATCTGCTGATCAGTTCCGGGGCCTTCGAATAGGCCGTAGAGTAAAGCCTTTATGTATAGCGCAGTTCCGCCCACCGCGACGACAGGTTTATTTCGCCTTTCAATCTGCCGGATGGCCTCAAGCGCATGATCCAGAAAACTCCTGACGCTGAATGAATCGCTTGGCTCCACAATGTCAATCAAGTGGTACTTAACCTGGGCCTGTGCTTCTTTGGGCGGCTTGGCGGTGCCGATATCCATTCGGCGATAGACCTTCATCGAGTCGATACTGATTATTTCAGCCCCCAGGTCTTTTGCCAAATCAAAGGCCAAGCGCCCTTTGCCGGAGCCCGTAACGCCAAGAATCAACAATCTTTCAGCCTTCATAATTCGCTGTGAAAATATGTAGGAGTCTCTATAATATCAGTTTTGGGTAAGGACGTAAAATCCTGGTTGAGTAAACGAGTAGCTGCTATGCCGGTTAGTAAGCCCGTCTGTTCCAATTTCAACCGACTGCTGCGCAGCAAGGCACAGTTGGTCAATTATATCCTGCGGCGGCTACTGGCTGAGCAGAAAAACATCGACAAAGACCTGAAAGAATCCATCCGGTATACTCTTATCGCGCCGGGCAAACGCATACGCTCGGTGCTGCTGCTTTGGTGCTGTGAGCTGGTCGCCGGACGGGTAA
>CAZPJZ010000230.1:0-4775 GCA_964586995.1 uncultured Pirellulales bacterium
GCACATACGTGGTCGCAGCCAGAGCCTGTCGGCCTCGGTAGATGCCCGCCGTGGCCGTCGTGGCATTGGCTACCGCCGTGCGGTCCGTGCCGAAGTACACATCGTGCTGGGCAGCCTTTTCACCCGCCGACCAGCTCAGAGTCACCGTCTGGACGACATCCGTCGCCCCATTGCCGGGGCTCGGACCATACGCCTTTAAGGGCAAGCTGCCCGTCGGACCGACGTAGTCGGCAGTGATGACCTGCCGGGTCGTAATAGGCCCGCCTTGCCAGGCGACCGCGATGTTGTCTCCGCCGCCGCCTTCCTTCATCAAGGCCTCGATGTAGTATGCCTTACCCGCTTCGAGGCTTATTGCAGCCGATTTCAGATTTGTGCCGGGGTCTCCTGCGGTGCCGTCAAAGTCGCGGGAAGGCACCCAGCCAGAGACACTGGCAATCAACTGCTTGTTGGCCGGGTCCGCATCGGTGCTCAGCCACAACTGGCCCTGGTCGTCCGTGGCAATCCAGAAGGTGTAGTTGCCCGTTGCCGGCGGGAACAGCCAGCCGCGGAGCCGGCTGCCATAGTTGTCCGCCCAGTCAACGGGCCCTTCGAAGATATCGACGAATTCCCAGCCCGTTGGGTTGTTCGGGTAGTTTACATTGCCCGTCAAGTTGCCGATAGCGGTTCCATCGATACCCAGCCACCACTCTCGTATGATCCTGCCCGTACCGGCAGGCAAAGTCGTGAAGCTCCAGACGGGACCCTTATGCAACACCCCAAAAGTGTCGAACTCATCCACGCGCCAGTAATAAGTGCTCTCGGCGCGCAGACCTGCCGTGGCATAGGTCGTAGTTGTCACGATGCCCTTGTCCGTGCCTGCGGTGCCGTTATCTACGTCATCGTAACTGTCACCGAAGTACACATGGTGCATTATCGCATTCCAGCCTGCGCTCCAGTTGAGTGTCACGTCGGTGAATACATCTTCGGCGCCGTCCGCCGGATTGGGCTGCCAGGCCGTCAACATCGGTGCCGTGAAGCTCCAGACATCGCCGGTGTGTATGGTCGTGCCGTCCGGCTCGACCTCATCGATCCGCCAGTAGTAGGTGGTCCCGGGGATCAGGGGGGCCTGATCGTAATAAACGGTCGCGCTAACGCCTTGCCGAACCTTGAACTCGGCCTGCCCAGGCGTGGGGTTCGTGCCGAAGTACACATCGTGGTAGGCGGCGGTATCCCCTGCCTTCCACTGGAGCAGCGGCATGGTGACACCCGTGGCGCCATTCTGCGGATTGGGGTTATAGGCCTTGTACAAGTAAACCTTGACGACCTCTACGTTGTCGAACTTGGCCGTGCGCGTCACACCGCTCTCGTGCGACGTAAGACACAGACCTATGTGAACGTCCTTGGCCATCGGAATGGTGATCTCGGCCTCCTTTGTCCATGTAATGCCGTCTGGTGAATGGAAGCCCTCGAAGAGGTCCAGCGTACGCACCACGCGGACCCAATAAGGCGGGGACACCACGGGCGCGGTGCTGCCCGACCAAGCCGAGGCCCCGCCGGTGGTCGTACGCCACTGGCAGGCTATCCCTGAGCCGTCGCCTCCCGTTACCACCTCGATCGCATGCTTGGAAGTATCGGCGAGCGTCTCGCGAATCATCACGCCGGCCTTGGACCAGGTATGGGTGCTGTTGCCCGCCAGCGAGACCACACGCGCCGATATCATGCAGGAACCGGAAATCTTCTGGTAGGCGAAATGGAAGTCGTCCGCATTGTCCCAGATATCGTGACCGTGGCCTATAAGGGTCCACGTCTTCGTGGCGGCGTCGTAGGTAGCGCTGCCGGGGGGCGACTCATCGCCGATCCACTGCTGCAACCAGCCCGGCGGCAACTGAGCCCACAGGCTGCCGGTCAAACCAAGCACCAGCAAAAGAGAAACTGAGCAAATAAACTTCTTTGACATTTTATACCTCCGTCAATGAGAGCCAAATATGGTGTGCCCTGGCTACACACCAAGGCACCGAGTGTCCTCAACAGGCAGTGCGATCCTTATTCGTATTTATGATCTGCACCTGTCCCGGACAGCTCCCTACAAAACATCCGATAATAAGGTTTCCTCTCGACAAAAAATCTTTTCTCACGCGACAAAATCCTTTTGGAGTTTGTGCACACCTCCTTCCTTCAGATTTTCAAACGTAGCAATAAAAGGGGCAAATCTGAACGCACAAACACTGCGCGCCGGGTACGAGCCTAACGTTAGCTCTACGTACCTTGGATGGTGTGTAAGCTCTCTCATGAATGACCTGAGAAACGGCAACACCTCAAACAACTCAAAGTCGCAGACCCGATTACTTCTATTTATACCAAATTAGCCACCTTGACTTCAAGAAAAATTTCCTAAGTGTTTAGCTAACGGGCCGGCTGAAATTGTCGGAGAAACAGGAGCATAAGCCTAAGCTCTTATTTTCCAAGCGGTTAGAGGTATGGCGCAAGCCCGTATAATCGGGGACAAACCGGGACCAACTGCTTTTTGGGCCGGCCTTAATTCGCGAATGCGGACGTTATATCCTGGATGGTCACTCCCAGGACCGCTTGCGAGATTGCGCTGAGGTCGGCTTGCGGACCCTGGAGGTGGCACGTCCTGTGGATGTGAAGTATCGTTGCACCCGGCGACAGGGCGGCGGCGGGAGAAGAGGTCTCCAGCTCATAGAATGGGCCCAGAGGCTTGGCTCCGGGTTCGGCAGGTCCGTCATTGTAGGAGTTGACCACGTCACCTCGGTACGGCTCGTCCTGCAACTGCCACATTGAGTTTACGTAGTCAACCACACCGTCCGGCTTATTGTACTTGACAATCGTCAGAACCTTATTGACCGCATCGTAACTGCCCAGCGCAGGCTTGGCGCGGTGCGGCGACAGGCCGATTTTGCTGCGGTACTGCCCGTCGCCACGGAAGAACAAGACGCCCTGTTTGGCAACGAGTCGGTCGGGCGGCACCTTGCCGAAATAAGCATCGTTGACAATGGGCCCGAGCGAGTCTTGCGGTCCGGCTTGGAACGGCACCACCACCGTCGTGGCGGGCGAGGGGTTGTACATCCCCAGAATCCAGATGGACAGCAGCCCACTCTCTTTCTCCCAGGCTTTTGCGCCCGTATTGGTTATCCGATTGGCGGATTCGTAGGCGACGATTTTGACCGTGTCGGCGGGCTTGATTGCGAGCATCTGGATGGCCTGGTCCTCTTCCAACACCCGAACCTCGCGGTCCGCGCGCAGCTTAAACACGGTGCCTGAGTAATTCTCCAACTGCATATCCTTTTTCAGAACAGCGCGATTCCTGGACACAGAGACCAGATCAAACGGCTCCGTATCGATGGGTGCGGGGGTAAACCAGTGCTCCAGGTCAAAGGGCACGCCCTTCTTGAAGAATATCGAGAATTGGCCGCCTTCGGGCCCAAGCCAGAACCGATCTTCGCCGCCGTACACATTCATGTGCTCGACAGTCTTGCCGGAGGCAATCAGCTCGCGGTTGATCCAGCCGAAGCTCAGGCCTCTGGCCCCCTCTGCCGTACTGGTCATGACACGACCCTGATAGGCGGGCGCCAGTACCACCTGACCTTGACCGGACACATCAGACAGCAAGACCACCTCCGTATGTTTTTTGAGAAACGCCAGGTCGTCGCCGAATGTCTTTTTTGCCATTCTTGTCTCTTCCACAGCGCAGCCCGCAAGCAGAGCAAGGCTCAAAAGTGCCGTTACCATTCTTAGCCGCATCGGATCTCATCTCCTTACTTATTAGGGAACAGCTTACCGTTAATGGACTATGAAAAGATAATCGCCTGGATAGGTCTTGTCAACTGCCAAGCAGTTTTTACTTTTTGCTGGCGGAGATGAATTGCCTGTTGACTACGAAGAAAAGGGTTGGTAAGTTTGTGCGTTTAACGATTTGGGTGGCAAGTCGCTGATTACTTCACCAGACTATGGTCGAGCAAAGCGTAAAAATCGGACTGGTTGGTTTCGGCACGGTAGGCTCCGGCGTGGCGAAGGTCTTAGCCGAACAAGCTGATGCTATAGCCGCTAAGACCGGCCTGCGTCTGCAGCTTGCGTGCGTCGTGGACATTGATACCGAGTCACCTCGACCGGTTTCACTGCCCCCGGGGACTCTCACGACGGACATAAACCGGCTGCTGAATGACGAGACGATTCGCATCGGCGTTGAGCTTGTGGGCGGAACGGCGGCAGCCAAAGACATCCAGCTCAAGATGCTGCGGGCGGGCAAGGACGTGGTGACCGCCAACAAGGCCCTGCTGGCGGAACACGGCCACGAGCTCTACCGGGTCGCTCGGGACAATGGCCGTTGTATCGCCTTTGAAGCAAGCTGCGCCGGAGGCGTGCCCATCATATCGGCCATCCGGACCGGATTAGTGGCAAATAACATCAGGGCCATGTACGGAATAGTCAACGGGACCTGCAACTATATCCTCTCGACTATGAGCTCTCGAGATGAGGATTTCTCCGAGGCCCTTTCTCAGGCGCAAGACAGGGGCTACGCCGAGGCGGACCCAACGCTCGATATTAGCGGCGGCGACAGCGCCCACAAGCTGGCCATTCTTGCCTCGATTGCCTTCGGATACGAGATTGAGCTCGGGGATATCTATGTTGAGGGGATCGAGGCCATTTCAAAAGACGATATGCGCTATGGCCGCGAAATGGGCTACTGCCTGAAGCTGCTGGCCATAGGGCAGAAAAACGCGCAGAACAAAGTATCGCTTCGTGTGCACCCTTCCTTTATTGCCAAGGATAGCGCT
>CAZPJZ010000231.1:0-4764 GCA_964586995.1 uncultured Pirellulales bacterium
ACAGGTTAAAGATTATCTCCAATACGCTCAGAGCTTTCTGGAAGGGCAAAAAGACAACCAAAAATACAGACTGTCACATCCTGGCATCATTAGGAGAAGAGACACCGGTCAAGCGTTGGCTTGCCGCATCGCTGGATAAGACCATAAGACTGCACCTGAGTCTGCCTTTTGAGATAGATTTATCATAGAAGGGACGTACAAAATGGATGAAATGGTAAGTTTTTGCGGCTTGTTGTGTAACGAATGCGGTGCATTCATTGCAACCCAAGATGATGACGACGCCAAACGGGCGGAAGTAGCGCAACTCTGGTCCAGGACATTTAAGGTACACCTCAAGCCGGGAGATATTAATTGCAGTGGTTGTCTGTCGGACACCGAGCCGCTTTTTAGTCATTGCCGAGTATGCCAGGTTAGAAAGTGCGGAAAAGCAAAGGCCATCGAGAATTGTGCATATTGTGGTGAGTATGCGTGCGAAGAACTCGAAAAGATATTCCAGATGGCTCCGGATGCCAAAAGACGATTAGACCAGATACGAGGCAAAATGTGATTCCATTTGAATGGAACAGCTATACGATGAACCGTCATAAAAGGCGTGGGAAGCCACTGCTCTTTCTCTTTGCCGCCATCGGTATGGCGATGGTGACGTCAAATCTGACCGCCGAGACGCTGTACGTGGACGGCAGAGCTGGCAGTGACACCAATCCGGGTACAGAAGATCAGCCGCTACGAACAATAGGCCAGGCCGCAGCAGTAGTCAATGGCAGAACTGAACCAGGCCCAACTACGATCAAGATAACACCGGGGGTATATAGCCTTACCGAATGCGTGACTTTCGAGAATAAGCGGCTATATACTGAGAAAGACAGGCTGGTCATCCGAGCGGCTGTCCTGCCTGATGAGCCAGCGTGGAAACCGGCACTTATGCCAATAATGCTCTCGACCGAGGACCCGCGAAAGCCACAGAATCTCGATCAGCAAACACAGACGTATGGGCTGAAAATAAAGCTCAGCCACGTCACCATACAAGGGCTAAAATTTCTTGGCAATCCTTTGCAGCGCAACTGGCACTGCTGCGTCGAGCGCGTAGGCGAGAACCTAACCGACCTGATTGTGACTCAGTGCATGTTCTCGGGCGAGAGATATGCCTTGGATATCTACTGTCCAGTCATAGCCATCGGCGATGGGCTTGTGGTCGATCACTGCATTTTCTACAACTGCAATGCCTGCGTCGTCTTCTGGGATGGCCCACAGGGTGTGCCGGGCAAAAGATGTGCTATGAGACACTGCATTGTGGATGGTGCCCGTATCTCCGGCGTATGGACGTGCCAGACGGCTGAAGACCTCGAATTTCACCACAACATTGTCACTGGCAGCGAGTATTTTTGGATGCGCAAGTCCGGGGACTGGCAGAAATACCGACTACACGATTGCATTGTAGCCAATAACAAGCACTACTCTGGATATGGCATCGAGAGCGGCCCGATCTGCCCGACCGGGCCGGAAGTAACCTACCAAGAGAGCAACGTTACCAAAACTGGAGAAGTTGCCCTCGTGAAGGATAAGACAGCAAGCCGCTACCTGCACGTTGTCCGGGGCACATTTGGCAGCGAGCTCGGCGCCGGATTATTCAGGAAATAGTATGCACGCGCCCTGTCTTGAAAAGGCCTCAGCAGTATTTGGTGAGAACTTGCACGGGTCAAAGGATTGTTCGCGCAAATACTTTTATAACTTGTTCTCTTATAGGCCCTTATATCGGCAAAAGGCAGCTCTGCCAGAGCGGAGTATCCCCGCGTGTCAGATGGTGGCTGAACCGCTCAGTTCATCTGCACAGGGTCCGGGGCCGGCAAAAACTGACTACCCGGTATTACCCAATTCGCGGTAAAGTATATGAGATGTCTGGATAGGAGTGATTGTCAGTAGCGGCGTCTGCCACGACCTCCACCGCCAGAGCCACCTCGTCCGCCGCCACCTGTGTGACGGTCGGGTCTGGGACGAGCCTCGTTGACCTTAATCGCGCTTCCGTTCAAGTCCTTGCCGTCCATTTCAGCGATTGCGGTTTCGGCTTCATTCTTGGCGGGCATTTCCACAAACCCGAATCCTCTCGACTCGCCACTGAATTTGTCCTTGATGACCGTGGCGGCATTGACCTGGCCGAACGCTTCAAAGGCCTGACGCAAATCGTCTTCAGTGGTCTCAGGCGACAAATTTCCGACATAGATATTCATTTCGATTCCCTTTCCTGACCCTTTACCGGATATTCTCCGCTTAAAGGACTTAGCTAAATTGTTGAACTCTTCGTTTGCTAAAATATCACCAGCGGTTGGATAATACAAGCATTTGCGGTGTCTTTCGCAAGTTTTTTTGCTTGTCGGCAGGGTGCAATTGTTTCCAGTGATTGGCAAGCCGGCCGTCACAGCGAGCCGCACCGGCTGTGTGAAGTTATCGAGGTGCGACTCAATTCCACCGCACAGTACGCCTTCGCATTGGCTTTGATGAGTTGTTATTTCATAGGTCATGCAGAGTCCAGACGCTCGATGTGGATTCCTGCCGGAGTGCTCGACAAAAATATCATTGGAAAAAGCATCTGCTCCGATGTACCCTTAAAGGCGTGCCGCCCAAGTGATGGGTAGAATGGGCCGCTATCTGTAAATGAAGAGCTATCATGGCCGAAAGGAGAAACTGTCCGCAGTGTGGGGTCGAGCTGCCGGTTGGCGCACCGCAAGGTCTTTGCCCGCAATGTCTTATGAAGCTCGGCTTGCCGACCGATGGCCCAGCCATCGCAGATAGTCCATGTGAGGCTACCGCCGACGCTTCAACGAGCACTGCTCTTAGTGGCAGCTTCACGCCACCGGAACCGCGTAAGCTGGGTGAGCAATTTGCCCAGCTTGAGGTTTTCGAGCTTTTGGGGCAGGGCGGCATGGGGGCCGTGTACAAAGCCCGCCAAAAGCAGCTTGATAGGCTGGTGGCGCTGAAAATCCTACCGCCCGAAGTAGGCCGCGGCCTCACGTTTGCGGAGCGATTCACCCGCGAAGCTCGCTCCTTGGCAAAGCTGAACCATCCCCACATCGTCTCGGTCTACGACTTCGGCCAGACAAAGGACGGCCTGTTTTACTTCATCATGGAGTTTGTTGATGGAACGGATCTGCGGCGAGTGATGCAGGCCGGGCAGCTTTCACCGGCAAAGGCGCTGGCTATTGTCCCGCAAATATGCGACGCCCTGCAGTTTGCCCATGAAGAAGGGATTGTGCACCGGGACATCAAGCCGGAGAACATTCTTCTGGATAAGAAGGGCCGCGTCAAGATTGCAGACTTCGGCCTGGCCAAGCTCGTGGATAGACCGGCAACCGTGTACACGCTCACGCGGGCCGGTCAAAAAATGGGCACACCACATTACATGGCTCCGGAACAAATCGAGCACCCTGACCGGGTGGACCATCGCGCAGATATCTACTCTCTCGGTGTGGTGTTTTACGAGATGCTCACAGGTGAGCTGCCTCTCGGTCGGTTCGCGCCGCCCTCTGCGAAAGTGCGGGTGGACCTGCGGCTGGACGAAGTCGTGCTCAAGACGCTGGAGAAGGAGCCGGAACGCCGCTATCAGCACGCAGATCAAGTCAAGACCGACGTCGAAGTGATTTGCTCGGATGGGCGACCGAGGCTGTCGGGAACACAGCCATCCGTGACCGTCACACGCGGCGGCGATATTCGATCCGTCAGGCAGCGGCTCTGGATCCCCGCGGTGGGGCTGCTGGTTGCCGGGATCATCAACTGTCTGGCCGTCGCCGGGGCGCTGGTCAAGACGGTCGTTTGGCTGGTCCAGAAGGGATTTGCCCCCCAGGGGAGCATATTCGGCTTTATGCCCAATGCTATGGAACTATTAGCGGTCGGCGTCATGGTAGTGCACGCAATTGTGGTCACTTCAGGGGCATGGAATCTCATGCAGTTGCGTTCGCGTCGCCTGGCTGTATGGGGCAGTGTCTTAGCAATGTTGCCGTTCTTTCCGGGGGCGGTGGTAGGACTACCGATGGGAATCTGGGCGCTGGTGAAGTTGAGGAAAAGAGATGTGAAAGCGGCATTCGGTCAAGAGCAAGTTGAAATTGCAATACCCACGCAGATTCGGGAGTTTGCGGTCTCGGCCGTAGAGGAGGTGAAAGCGGCGTTTGATCGTGAAAAGGCGGCCGTCACAAAGCTCAGAAGTCAGCAACGTGCAAGGCCGCCGGACACCGACTTCGGTGTCCCACGCAGGACCTCCGGAATGGCCATCGCATCCTTTATCTTGGGGCTGATCAGCATTTTTCTGGCGTCTTTTGATAAAGGGTTCGCCGGGAGGCTTACTCTCGTTTTTTTGACGGTCTTCTTTGGCGTCTTGCTGGGGGCCAGGGCAATAAAGAATATTACCAGTTATCGGGACCAACTTGCCCAGGCGGCGTTAGCCATCGCTGGAATTATCTTTGCATCAATCTGCGGCATGGTATTACTGTCCAGACTCCTTCTATAAGTGTCGGTGGTCATTCATCCTCTTTGAGCGACAGGCAAGATTCGTCGTGCCGCATGTCGGCAGGGTCTGCGCGCCGTCCGGCATTTAATCTTTGGGCAGCAGCGCTGCGCGCCCGTCCCAGTTGTTTGCTGTGCCAGTTATCTCGTGCGCATAGTCCGCACGTAAGGCTGCAGGCGCGAAAAACGATTCACCGGTATTGCCTGATGCGCGGTTGAGTATATGAGATGTCTGGATAGGAGTGATTGTCAGTAGCGGCGTCTGCCACGACC
>CAZPJZ010000232.1:0-4764 GCA_964586995.1 uncultured Pirellulales bacterium
GTGACTTTTTTCTTGGTTCGCTTTTACGGTCTACCAAGCAAGCTACTTTCAGTGGGTGATGCTTTTGGCTTGGCTGTGTTCACGGTGGTGGGAACGCAGAAGGCTTTGGACCTGGGGACTTCTTCGGGCATTGCCGTAGTCATGGGCGTTATGACCGCTGTTGTCGGCGGCATGCTCCGTGACGTCTTGTCGGGAGAAATTCCATTGATTCTACGTCGTGAGATCTATGCTACGGCATCCTTTTGCGGGGCAATTACGTTCTTAGGTTTTTCCGTCGCTCTGCGAAACCAAGCCCTTGCGGCATTTGCCTCAGTTGTTGTGACACTCGGGCTAAGGCTTTCTGCAATCAAGTGGAAAATGTCGCTTCCTTTGTACATCTCTCATGAGGAAGACGATAGATGATGAAAAAAATCCAACAGGAGGATGCAAGTGACTCCCACATGGCCGCGGTGGATAGTCGGAGCGCCTGATGCACATTGGCAGATCGGTACTGAATGAGGAGATCGGGGGACAACATTTTCAGCAACGTGTGGCATCCGCAAGACCGACTTCGATGAGTCCGTTCTGGCAAGGTCTTCGCACCGTGTGAATCAGGGCAAATCCGTGAAGCGTAAAATCAAAGCCGGCTTGTAAGTTTCGCCAAGATGCCCTCGAAGCAAAAAGTTACGCAGAGGCGAATTCTGTTTCTTGACTTCGAGCTCTTTATAGGTGTCTGACTTGCTTTCTGCCTCTGGGGCCTCGGCGGTCTCCGCGGTAAGGTTTTCAGTAACTTGCACGTCCGTGTAGACATAAAAACTGCTCAACACCCGCTTGAAATCCATTCGGTTTTGTTAATTTTTGCTCAAAACGCGCGCATTTCTGTCAATTTCCTGCAACTTTTTGCACATTTTTGGCCTCATTTTTGGGGCAAAAACGCATACGTCTTATAAAATCACCATTCTTACTACTGTCAGATGGGTCAGTTTTCAAAAAAGCTGTCGAAAACCCTCCTCCACCCCCTATCTCCCGATTATACTCTACTTTTACCCCGCCGTTATGGTTGTTAGCCCGGTGCATGTAAAATGAAGGCGAACTCTTGCCCTGTCTCTGAGCAATATGTGCCGATTAGGACTCTGGACAAGAAAGCGGAAGATATTGAGCGGGCAGAGGTTTTCAGCCGCTGAAGAACTCTGCCCTTTTCAAATTCTCGATTTCTTACCCCAAAGAATTTGACAAGTCGGTAGATTCCGCTAAAATTCTTTGTTTGGCAACTGACAGGGTTCTGTTATGAAAACTTATATGGCAAAAAAAGGACAGGCTAAGAGAACGTGGTTTCTGGTGGATGCTCAGGGGGCTATTCTGGGCAGAATGGCGGCGAAAATCACGCCCCTACTCATAGGTAAGCACAAGCCCACATACACACCACACGTCGATGGCGGGGACTTCGTGATTGTGGTCAACGCCGAGAAGGTCGGAGTCACCGGCAAAAAAGCACAGCAGAAAGAGTATGACTACTACACGCTTTACCCCGGCAGCCATAGGTTCGTCAGCTTTGCCGATATGATGGCAAAGAGCCCCGAAAAGGTGGTGGAATTGGCAGTCAGGCGGATGCTGCCGAAGAATAAGCTGGGCAGACAAATGCTACGCAGACTGAAGGTCTATCGCGGCCCGGAACATCAGCACCAGGCGCAACAGCCTGAGAAGATAGAGCTATTTTGATTCTGAGAAAGAACGCAGATTATGGCAGAGGTCAAGATCGATAACCCTGATATCAAGGTCAGTGACAAGAGCGGTGAAAGTCAGGCCAAGCCGCTACCGACTCCGAGCGGCGAGCCGAAGGGCGGGTACTGGTGGGGGACCGGCAGAAGAAAAACCTCGGTGGCCCGAGTCAGAATCAAGCCTGGCACCGGCAAACTGCTGATCAACAAAAGGCAGCTCAACGACTATTTCGCCAGAGAGCAGGATAGAAAAGCGGTGCTGGCGCCACTAGTAGCGGTCGACGCGGAAAAATACTTCGATGTCTTCATCAATGTCCGGGGCGGCGGAATTACCGGACAAGCAGGCGCCTCATTGCTTGGAATCGCCCGGGCCTTGCGGAGCTACCGAGAGGATTACACCCAGCTTTTGCGCGATGGTGGGCATTTGACTCGTGACCCCAGAATGGTTGAAAGGAAAAAGCCCGGACAAGCCGGCGCCAGAAGGAGATTCCAGTTCTCGAAGCGCTAATTTGCAGATTCGACGTTGGATTATTACAATGGCCGCCGAGAGACAATCTTAGCGGCTTTTTTTGTAAGAGGCACAAGCTATGATACGAGTGGCGATTATTGGGGCGAGCGGCTACACGGGTGCCGATTCAATACGACTGCTCCTGCAGCATAGCCAGGCGGAACTTGTCTATCTGACCGCGCTTCCGGAAGAGTGCGGTCCGGTGGGTGATGTCTTTGGTCAGTTCAAGGGGCGATGTAATCTTCAGATCGAGCCGCTCGACATGGATAAGCTCACGGGCCTTGCAGATGTCGCTCTTTGCTGCCTGCCTCACAAGGTTTCGATGGGATTTGTGCCCAAGCTACTGGATGCAGGGTTAAAAGTTGTCGACTTCAGTGCGGACTATCGGCTCAAGGATGTGAAGGTTTACGAGAAATTCTACGGCGTTAAACATACCGATACCGCCAATCTGGCACGTGCTGTGTTTGGTCTGCCGGAGTTGTTCCGCAATCAAATAAAAGGGGCTGACCTGGTTGCCAACCCCGGCTGCTATCCGACCAGCGTTTTGCTCGGATTGGCGCCTCTATTGAAAGAAGGTCTTATTGAGACCGGCTCCATTATCGTCAACGCCGTGACGGGCGTATCTGGGGCGGGCAAAAATCCTTCAAGCAAATTCCATTTTCCCAATATGAACGAGAATTTTTTTGCCTATGGGATTGGCACGCACCGTCACATGCCGGAGATGGAGCAAATCGCCAGCGAAATCGCCGCCAGCGACGTTCAGATACTATTTCAGCCGCACGCCGGACCTTTTGATCGGGGAATTCTCTCGACGATATATTGTCAGCCAAAGCGAAAGATTAGCAGCGAGCAGCTTTCTGCCCTCTACAGAACGTTCTACGCGGAGGAACCTTTTGTTCAGATTTGCATGGATGCCCCCAACGTAAAGGATGTTGCCTGGACGAACTACTGTCATATTTTTGCGACCGGCGTCAAAGATAGGATTGTGGTTTTCTCAGTGATCGACAACCTGGTCAAGGGCGCATCCGGCCAGGCCATCCAGAATATGAACCTCATCTTCGGCCTGGAAGAGACTTTAGGGCTCAGGTAGAGCATCCTTGATGCAGCATGGTTCAGCCGCAGCCAGGTGGACAGATATATGTGCGTAAATCGATACGGGCTGATGCGCGCTTTAAGAGGCTCGGATGCTGTGCAGAGCATTATTATGAGTAGAGCCTCCATATTCCTGATTACCATCGTGATTGGCCTTGTGGCTGGAGCTGTAGCTTGTTACATGGTACGTCGGCTTACGTCCACGTACACTGCGAAGACGTACGTGGAGGTCCTCCCGCCTGCTGAGGCAGAGCCTCTTGCTGGGGAATCCCCCCAGACACAGGAGGATACTGAATACGCACGCCGTTATGCAATAGCGCGCATAATCAGGTCCTCTTGGACCTTCGAGGAATTAGTCGGCAGAGAAGCGATCCGCCGAACGAGGTGGTTCAGAAGCTTTGGCCAAGTCGCAGACGAGGCTGCTGACGGGGCTATCGAGGATTTCAAGAAGCATCTCTGGACCTCTGCGCGGCAGGACAGCGACCTCGTTGAGATACGAATGACCTGCCCGTCCGCCAAAGACGCGGCCCTTATCGTAAACGAAGTAGTTGACTTGATGTTGGAACGCCAAGACCCGAACAGGCAGCAAAGCGCTATCCCGATAGGATTACTCCAGCGTGAGAGGGAGCGTGTGCAAGGCCAGCTAAGTGCGATTGAGAATGACAATAGCGATTTGTCGCCGGCTCAAGCCGAGCAGCGCGAGGCCATGAGGAAAAAAATGGAAGGGATGATCGATGCAATTGATCGCAGGATTGAGCAGATCCGGCAGACGCGAGACCGGTTACAGATTAAGCTCAAGCGGGTAGCATCGGCTCCCATCCCGGTACAGGTGCACTACCCGCTGTGGGTCTTGTGGTGTATTCCCGGCGGAGCCGTGCTCGGTTTGATTTTGGGGTTGATATTTGTCTTTTTATCTGATAAGGCAAAGTGCAATAGGCAACACTCTGGTTAGACGAGGCAAGACGTGTTCGGGAACTCCCGCCAAAACTTGAGAAAGGGCCTTCTGCGGGTCGCTACCTGCCAGTTTGCGGTGGGAAGGGATATCCGGCGGAACGCCCGGCAAATCTGGGAATTTCTGAAGACGGCAGGCAAGGCCGGCGCCGATATCGTTCATTTCCCTGAGTGCGCTCTCAGCGGCTATGTGGGCACCGATTTTCCATCGTTCACCGGGTTCGACTGGGACCTGCTTAGAGAGGAAACCGAAAAGATTATGGCTCTGGTCGGCCGGCTCGGCCTATGGGTTGCTCTGGGTAGCACCCACCAACTGACGCCGCCGAATAAGCCGCATAACAGTCTGTATTTGATAAGCCCCAAAGGCAAAATCGTTGATCGGTACGACAAGCGATTCTGCACGCCCGGTGACTTACACAGGCTGACGCCCGGCAGCCGATTCGTGTATTTTACCGTCAGCGGCGTCAAGTGCTCGCTGCTGATATGCTTCGATTTGCGGTTTCCGGAAATTTACCG
>CAZPJZ010000233.1:0-2854 GCA_964586995.1 uncultured Pirellulales bacterium
ATTTCGAGTTGAGCGTAGAATCCGTTGGCTGCTTTGGCGGCAAAAGTGCCAGAGTCGTGTGGGTCGGTGCGGGCGAGGGAAGCGAAAATCTGCTGCAGTTGGCGAAGGACCTCCAGCAGCAATTTGCTCTGGCTGGCTGGCCGGCCGAGCAAAGAGAATTTGCCGGCCACCTGACCCTATGCCGGGTCAAAAACTCCAAAGCCGGCGTCAAGCTGGCGCAAATGGCCAAAGACTATGAACATCTCAGACTTGGAGCCATCCTTGCCGATTCGGTCCGCGTCTACCAGAGTCAATTGACGCCGAGCGGCCCTATCTATACAGTGCTGGGCAGCTACAAACTAAAATAAGAACAACAAGAACTCAGAAAGAACTAAGCAGGGGACCAAGTACTGAAGCAGAGGAAAACAATATGGCGGGCACAAAAAAAGTGGAGATGGCAGCAAAGGCAAGCAGCAGGGAAGCGGCTTTGCAGCGTGTGATTGCACAGATTGAGAAGCAATACGGCCAGGGTGCCATTATGCAGATGGACGAGCAGAAATATGCCAGGATCGAAGGTATCAGCACTGGCTCACTGTCACTGGATATAGCGCTCGGCGGCAGGGGCATCCCACGGGGCAGAGTGACAGAGTTGTTTGGTCCAGAATCCTCCGGCAAAACCACGCTGGCACTTCACATCATCGCCAACGCCCAACGAGCGGGTGGAGTGGCTGCATTCATCGATGCTGAGCACGCTCTGGATACGGCCTGGGCAAAAAGACTCGGTATTGATGTCAGCAGTCTGTTGATCAGTCAGCCCGACACCGGTGAACAGGCGCTTGATATCGCCGAGATGCTCATCGAGTCCAATTCAGTGGACGTGATTGTCATTGATTCGGTGGCCGCCCTTACGCCAAGAGCCGAGCTCGAAGGTGAGATGGGTGACAGCCAAGTGGGATTGCAGGCAAGGCTCATGAGCAAGGCGATGAGAAAACTTACCGGTATCATTAACAAAAGCAAGACTGCCCTGGTGTTCATAAACCAGATTCGGATGAAAATCGGAGTTATGTTCGGCAACCCGGAAACTACCAGCGGTGGAAAGGCCTTGAAATTCTACAGCTCCGTGCGGATTGATCTGAGGCGGCTGACAACGATAAAAGATGCCACCGGTGCGGTCGGCAGCAGGATCAGGGCAAGAGTGGTAAAGAATAAAATCGCGCCGCCTTTCCGGGAGGGCGAGTTCGACATCATGTTCGACAGCGGAATCAGCTACGAAGGGGACGTGCTGGATATGGGCTTGGCGTGCAAGGTGATCGAAAGGAGCGGCGCCTGGCTAAATTACGGCGATATCCGGCTGGGTCAGGGCAGAGAAAACGCCAAAACGTTCCTCGCCCAGAACAAGGACTTGTGTGAAGAGATAAGAAACAAAATCCTTGTCGCAAAAGGTATGGGCACATAAAAAATCCAATAAGCAAAATACAAAATGTAAAACTTATCCTGAGCAAGGTCGAAGGATTAAGGAGATCATCCCTTAGGGATTCCACCATTTTGATTTTTTATTTTTGATCTTTGAATTATCCATATATGTTGACCGCAGCACAAATTAGAAGCGGCTTTATAGACTTTTTCCAAGGTCACGGGCACAAGTTCATTCCGAGTTCGCCAATCGTGCCGAGCGGCGACCAGACTCTTCTTTTTGCAAACGCGGGAATGAATCAGTTCAAGGATATTTTCCTGGGTCTGGTGCAGCCGCAAGCCCCGCGTGCGGTCAATAGCCAAAAATGCCTGCGGGTGAGCGGCAAGCACAACGACCTGGAAGAAGTCGGCAAAGATACCTACCACCACACCTTCTTTGAGATGCTCGGCAATTGGTCGTTCGATGATTACTTCAAGGCTGAGGCAATCGAGTGGGCCTGGCAACTGCTCACTAAAGTCTGGCACATTGAGCCGAGCCGATTGTGGGCCACGGTGTTTCAGGGCGACGCCCAGGATAATTGCCCGCCCGATAAAGACGCGAATTTGCTATGGCCGAAAGTCACCGGCATCCCGAAGGAGAGAGTTCTCTTCGGCGGGAAAAAAGACAACTTCTGGGAGATGGGCGAGACCGGTCCCTGCGGGCCTTGCAGCGAACTACACATCGACCGTGGGCCCGATATGTGCGACAAAAAGGATGTGCCAGGCCACAAATGCGCAGTCAACGGCGGGTGCAGCCGATTCATCGAACTGTGGAACCTCGTCTTCATACAATATAACCGCACCGAAGATGGCAAGTTACTGAGCCTCGGCGCCAATTATGTCGATACCGGCGCCGGCCTGGAAAGGGTCGCCGCGGTCCTGCAACATAAATCCAGCAACTATGATACCGACTTATTTATGCCCATAATCGACAGTGTTTCGCAGATAACGGGTCATAAATATACCAGCAAGCTCGGCAGCAAGACCGACAACGCCTTCAGGGTGATAGCCGACCATATACGAGCGGCGGTCTTTGCAATAACAGACGGAGCGGCGCCCGCTAATGACGGGCGAGGATACGTAATTCGCCGAATACTCCGACGGGCTTCGCGGTTCGGCAGAGAGTTAGGCGTGCACGAGCCGTTCATCCATAAACTTGTGCCGGTCGTAGTCGAGGTTATGGGCGATGCGTTCGGCGAGATAAAAGAAAGAGCCGAGTACGTCGCAACGGTTGTCGAGGCGGAAGAGGCGAGCTTCGGCAGAACACTGGATAGGGGTATCGAAATCTTCGCCGACGCTGCCGATCGGGCGGAAAACACCGCCGAAAGGGTAATAAACGGAGAGGACGCCTTCCAGCTTTACGATACCTACGGGTTTCCGCTCGACCTGACGCAGCTTATGGCCGAAGAACGCGGCCTAACGG
>CAZPJZ010000233.1:2864-4746 GCA_964586995.1 uncultured Pirellulales bacterium
GAAGAGCTGATGGAGCAGCAGAGAGAGCGGGCAAGAGCGGCACAAAAGGATATTTCTGGCGTAATCAAGGCCAGTTTATCTGCATCAGCTACGGCTACTGTTATTCCCGGAACCGAAGATACACTGAAATATCAGGTTGACGAGTGTACTGCAAATGTTAAGGGATGGTTCGATGGTCAAGATTTCAGAGACAAAGGAGAAATTGTAGGTGGTGCTGAGGTCGGGATAGTCCTTGACAGAACGTGTTTCTATGCGGAGGCAGGTGGTCAAGTGGGTGATTCCGGTGTTATTGAATCTGAGTGCGGGAAATTTCACGTGCAAACGACTATTAAAATTGCGAATTCTGTCGTTCACTTAGGGCAAGTCGGCGCAGGCAGATTCACCGTTGGCGACAAAGTAAAGGCTGTCGTTAGCAAAGACCGAGACGCGACAAAGAAAAATCACACAGCAACTCACTTGCTACAGTGGGCGCTGCAGCAGGTGCTCGGCAGGTCGGCAGCGCAGCAGGGTAGTTTCGTCAGCCCGGATTATTTGCGGTTCGATTTTACATATCCTAAGGCGCCCACAGCAGAGGAGCTGAAAAAGGTCGAAAGTCTGGTCAGGGAAAAAATCGCCAGCGATGTGCCGGTTACCTGGACTGCTTTGCCAAAGGAGCAGGCCCAAAAACTCGGCGCGATGGCGCTATTTGGTGAAAAGTATGGCGACGAGGTGCGAGTGGTAGGCATCGGCGCTCAGAGCGGCGAAAAAATTGCCGAGGCTTTTAGTAGAGAGTTTTGCGGGGGGACCCACGTTGATAGGCTCGGCTCTATCGCCGGTTTTAAGATAATCAAGGAAGAAAGCATCTCAGCCGGTGTCCGCAGGATTACCGCACTGACCGGGCAGGGCCTTACCGATTATCTTGAGCAGCGAAGTGACATCGTCGACCAGCTTAGCCAGATGCTGAAAGTCCCTCCTGATACTATCGCCGGCAGAGTTGAGCAGTTGCTGGCAGAGAACAAAAAGCTCACCAAGGACCTCAAGTCAGGCAGGACGACCGGGGCCGCCGACGCTATGGTCGAGGCAAAAAAGCTCCTGGAGGAAAGCGAAAAAATCGGCGAAGCTCACATAATCGTCGGGCAGATTTCGGCAGCCCCAATCGAACAAGCCAGGCAAGCTATAGATATGCTCAAGAAAAAAGCCAAATCCGCCGCCGTAGTTTTGGGCTTTGCCGATGGCGATAAGGTGACACTGCTGGCCGGCGTGACGGACGACCTGGTCAAAAAGGGCCTGAAATCCGACGACATCGTGCGGGCGATTGCGCCAGTTGTTGACGGCGGAGGCGGCGGACGACCTCAAATGGCACAAGCCGGCGGAAAAAAACCAGAAAAAGTCCAAGAGGCGCTGACCAAGGCGAAAGAACTGATAACAGAGACCCTCCAACGGTAGGGTATTGATCATCGCCGTTCCGGCGATGGCTAAACGCGAATCAGGAACCGGTAGACCGGTAGGGTATGCTGTGCATACCATAAAGGGAGGGGACAGCAAAGTTGAAGATAATCGAAGAGCCCCAATTAGAAGTCCAGCGCAAGCTCCCGTGGCTTATCGACGTATTTCTATATCCAACAAGTGTGTCGGGGGTAATTCATCTTGTGATTTTCTGGTTTTTACCTCCGTTGGTCGGGACCTTTCTGCTCCGGGCCGCAGATATTTTTATCTTAATCCCGTTGGCTATAGGTGTCTATTTACTCCTCTTGGGCTATATGATTTACTACATCATGCTGTGCGTTTTTGATAGCAGTAAGGGCGGCAGACGTGCGCCGGATATTACGACGATAGATTTGCCCGGCACGGGCGAACTCATCTGCCAACTGTTTCTGATTCTGGGTGCAATTGCTATCTGCTT
>CAZPJZ010000234.1:0-1482 GCA_964586995.1 uncultured Pirellulales bacterium
CGCAAGGCTCCCACGACGGGCCGCCAGGCTGGCGTGAAGTCAATGGCACAATTGAGTTTCGCCGGCGGCGAGTCTCCCGTCGCACCAGCCCAATCCGCTCCCAATTTTTTGGCCAAATCCTGATGTTCTTTTTGGCCGGGTCTGGTAAAAACGAAGACTTTGCAGCCGGGGTATTTGTATTTAGCGACCTGGATAACGATGTGAGCCGACGCCCCGAAACCGAACAGGCCAAGAATTTGCCCGTCCTGAAGGTTGGTCAGCCTCAGCGCTCTGTAGCCGATTGCACCGGCACACAAAAGGGGTGCGGCCTGCGCTTCGGTGAATCTGTCCGGAATCGGATAGGCAAAATCTTCGCAGACCACGGTGTACTGGGCATAGCCGCCATTGGCGTCGCAGCCGGTGCCCTTAAACTGCGGGCATAGATTCTCATTCCCGTTTTGGCAGAAATAACACGTTCCGCAAGCGTAGTTTATCCAGGCAATTCCCACCCGCTCTTTCAACTGGAACTTTGAAGCCGTCGGCCCCAAGCTTTCCACTGTGCCCACGATCTCGTGACCTAAAATGACCGGTAGTCTCGGCGGCAGCCTGCCCTCGATTTCATCCAGCTCGGTATGGCAAATGCCACACGCCGAGACTCTTACGAGAATCTGCTTTTGGCCCGGCTCAGGGATCGGCAAATCTTCCACCGTCAGAGGCTTCTCTTCGATAGGTGCGGTCTTTCTCAGTACCACGGCCTTCATTCGTCAGCTACCCTTCGGCTCTGTTCTTATCTGCCAGAGCTTTTTAGCCAGTGATTCAATGAAATCTCTATTTTCAAGCCCATCGGTCCATTCTTTCGGGATGGCTTCCTACGCCGGCACCGACCAAACTACCAGCAAATTTCGATTCCAGCCAATCCATTTTATGTCCCTGACCCTTGCACTTGTGGATTTGAGATTGCCACGCCCCGACAAGTCGGGGCTGGGTTCCCGCAAGGCGGGGTCCCTCGCAATGACAGGGGCTTGCCGCAAAATCTTGTCACATACCACGCCGCAGCGGCCCTTCAAAAGTCTTCCCTCTTTCCGATAAGTCATTATAATATCAGCCGGCCAGGAAAACAAAGTCTTCAATAAGGCAGCCTGCAGATTATGAGGGTGTTAGTATATGGCGCCGGAGCCGTGGGCCTGGGAATTGCCAGTTGCCTGCTGAAGTCAGAATGCCAGGTTGACATTGTCGCCAGAGAGGATACCGTCTCGGCCTTGCGGCAGGACGGCCTGGTCAGAACGGGAATCTGGGGCAGCTTCCACGCCGAGCCATCGAGATTCCGGACCTACACATCTTTGCGGCAAGTTCGGGCAAGCAATTACAGTTATATCCTGGTCTGCACCAAGTCTTTTGATTCTTTGGCAGCGGCAAAAGACCTTTCGGAGCACAAGTCCTTGTTCGGCAAGCAGACAAAGATTGTGCTGTTTCAAAACGGCTGGGGCAACGCAGAAGCGTTCT
>CAZPJZ010000234.1:1492-4736 GCA_964586995.1 uncultured Pirellulales bacterium
GAAAATCTACAACGCCCGTGTGATAACGGGATTTCAGCGAACTAAGCCCAACGAAGTTACCGTCACTGTTCACGCCGACTCAATTCATATCGGCAGCCTCTTCAATAAAGATTCCTCGCCGCTTGCCGACTTGGCCGAGGCGATAGCAGGGGGCGACATTCCCTGCCAGACAACCGACGAGATTGCCAAAGACCTGTGGGCCAAAATGCTGTACAACTGCGCGCTGAATCCGCTGGGGGCGATTCTGGACGTCCCCTACGGAGTACTGGCGGAAAGTCAAACTACCCGTACAATTATGAATGGCATCGTCGATGAAGCATTCAAAGTCATGACGCGGGCGGGCTATAAAACGCACTGGCCGAGCTCTGCGGCTTTTTTGGAGGTGTTTTACAATAAACTTGTTCCCGATACAGCCGAGCACAAATCTTCTACGCTGCAAGACATCATTGCCAAAAAAAGAACCGAGGTCGACGCCCTGAACGGAGCCGTTATCAAACTTGCTGAAAAATACAGTATAAATGTCACCTATAATTTGGTAATTTACAATCTCATAAAATTTATCGAAGGCTTGCCCTGAGCCTGGTCGAAGGGTCGGAGAATGTAAACATGCGTGGAAATGCAAGAAACTCGACAAATTATTCGCGGCGTGATTTCCTGATGCGCGGTGCCCGCGCTATGGCCGGAACAATGTTGGTGAGGACAGATGTTCTCGGCGCAGAGCCCTCAAAGCCGCCTACGAAACGCGTCTTTGTTGCTGCATTTTCCCATGAGACCAACACGTTTCATCCCCTCAAGACAACGAAGTTCGACTATTACCAGCCGAAAACCACCGACCGCCCTTATCTGTCCGTCTGGAAGGACACTGGCCTCATCGCAGTTCCCGGGGTGTCTGCGCACCCAGCCGGAGGCGGGACCATCGATCAATCGGCCTGCCGTGAGGCCATGAACCAGGTCTTGAAATCGCTCCGCGCTATTATGCCTGTGGACGCCGTCTTTCTGCGGCTTCACGGGGCCATGTATGCCGAAGGAATTGGGCCGGCAGAGACGGTCCTCGTCGGTGAGGTCCGTTCGATAGTCGGGCCCAAGATCCCGATTGCCTGCACCTTTGACCTGCACGGGAACATTCCTGCGCGTCTGGCTCAGTTTGGTGACATCCTCGTCGGGCTGAAGACCGCTCCTCATACGGACAGCCGGCAAACAGCCGAGCTCGCAGGACGAATACTCCTCGACACACTTCTTGGAAAAGTGCATCCGAAGTCGTACGTCCTGCCTATTCCCATGATCCTTCAGGGAGAAAAGGCAATGACCACGTCTGAGCCCTTCGGTTCCCTCGTCGAGGAGGCGCGGAAAATGGAGCGTGAGGGCGTACCTGGGCACGAGGCCAGGATATTGGCGGCGACAATCTTCGTCGGCTGCGCTTGGACGGACTGTCCCGATACAGGGATGTCGGTGATGGTCACAGCCGATGGTTCCAGGACCGCCGCACGCGCTGCCGCCGTTCACCTTGCCAGGCGGGTCTGGCAAGCACGGCACCAGTTCTCCTTCGGTTGTGAAACGGCCGAGTTGGCCGAGGGTGTCACACGCGCCCTCGAGGCAAGGGAGCCGACAGTTTTCTTAACCGATAGTGGGGACAATGTTACAGCCAGCACGCCTGGCGACCTTCCTGTTGTACTCCGCCACCTGGTCGAGCGGAAGGTCAAGAGTGCCCTCGTTGCCGGAATCTACGACAAAACAGCAACCACGCAATGTTTTGAGGCTGGCGAGGGAAAGAAGCTGCGTTTGTCAATTGGTGCGACCGTGGAAAAGCGATTCGGGCCACCGCTAAAAGCCGAGGTTGAGGTCCTTCGCTTAATCGAGGGGGACCCTCGTATGGCCGTCATCCGAATCGGCGATGTGGAGGCGATACTGACCGAAGAGCCTGTAGCCTTTGTCGATGCCCGTCAATTTGAGCCTTGCGGCATTGATCCTTTGGGCCGAAAGATCGTTGTCGTTAAGGAGGGTTACCTGTTCCCAGGGCTGGCGCGAATTGCTCCCCGCTATATCATGCTCTTGACTCCAGGTTCCGGAGACATGCGCATAGCGCGTTTGACTTACGTGCGCCGGCGCAGACCCATTTTCCCGTTCGAGTCAGACACCGTCTTTGATCCAGATGCCGAAGGAGAATAATGATGACAAGAAGCCGTAGTAGACACTCGGGACCAGCGCCTGCTAACCGCAGTGACAGCAGTATCGCTAAAGTTTGTTCGCGGCGTGAGTTTCTTAAACGCACCGGCACTGCTTTGACTGGTTCAATGTTCGCGTACAAAGCGGCGCTGGCTGTTAACACTGCGCCCAAAAAGGTTCGCATCGGCGTGGTGGGCGGGGGATTCGGCACCTCGTTCCAGTGGCGCGAGCACCCGGATTGTATCGTCGAGGCGGTCAGCGACCTGCGAGAGGACCGGCGGAAGTTGCTGATGAAGGTCTACAACTGCCAAAAGGCGTATAATTCGCTGGAAGAATTGGTGCTGGATAAGAATATCGACGCCGTAGCTATTTTTACCGATGGCCCGCTTCACGTGCAGCACACCGTAGAAGCGATGAAAAACGGCAAGCACGTAATCTCCGCTGTTCCGGCTGCCTGGGCAACAATCGAGCAGGCTGAGCTGCTGCTGGATACGGTCAAAAAATTCGGCCTGACTTATATGATGGCAGAAACCGGCTATTATCAGCAGTCAACGATTTCAGCCCGCCAGTTTTACCAACAGGGTAAATTCGGCTCTTTGTATTATTGCGAGGCTGAATATCAACATCCCGGCCTGGAAGGGCTTTACTTTTACCAGGGCAAAAAAACCTGGCGCTACGGCGTGGCGCCAATGCACTATCCGACACATTGCACCAGCCAGCTTGTCGGCGTCACGGGCGAGCGCCTGACTGAGGTCGCCTGTCACGGCTGGGGCGACGATAGTCCCATCCTCAAAGACAACGTGTATGGCAATCCGTTCTGGAACGAATCGGCAATGTTCAGAACAAACCACGGCACGGCATTCCGCGTCAATATCTGGTGGAAAGGCGCTCACCGAGGCTGCGAGCGAGCACAGTGGATCGGCGATAAAATGAGCTTTTACGCCCCGCATCCTAACGGCCTCGGCCCGATTATTATTCGCTCCGGCGAGCAGGTGGAAAAGGACGATGCGGGCTTTGAGCGAAAGGCGCCGAACTTCGAGCAATACAAGCAGCCGCAGTGGTGGAAGACGGATATGCTGCC
>CAZPJZ010000235.1:0-4712 GCA_964586995.1 uncultured Pirellulales bacterium
GCACAGCAGAAAACCTTTCGCAGCCGCGAGCATTATTTCGGTCCTGAGCATTCTATTAGGTTTATGGACAATTCTCGGGTTATCTTCCTGCCAGACTACTGCGCGTGCCGCCGCAAGCATGGCCGCGCAAGATGTTTTGCCGTTGCGGGTTATGAGTTTCAATATTCGCTACGGCACGGCCAACGACGGCGAGAATCGATGGGAGAGGCGGCGGGAGATGGTTTTTGATGTTTTGCGCTTTCATAACATGGACATTGTGGGCCTGCAGGAGGCCCTGCGTTTTCAGATAGACCAGATTCGCGAGGCGCTGCCGGAATATGGCGAACTGGGTGTCGCCCGAGACGACGGCAAAACGCAAGGCGAGTACTGCGCAATTCTATATCGCCTCGACCGCTTCGACGTGAATGAATCCGGCACTTTCTGGCTCTCGGATACGCCTGAGATTCCCGGCTCGATCACCTGGGGCAACGCATGCACCCGAATATGCACCTGGGCGAGATTTATCGAAAAGAAATCACGCATGGCTTTCTATGTCTTCAACCTTCATCTGGACCACGTTTCGCAGCCTTCAAGGGAGAAAAGCGCGGTCTTACTGGCAAGACGCATCCGCGATAGGAAGTATCCGGACCCCTTTATAGTGACCGGCGATTTCAACGTGGGTGAAAGCAACCCGGTTATAAGATACCTGGAGGGCAAAGCAAGCCTTGGTGAAGGTGAAGAGAAGGCCGCCAGTCCGGTTCCTATGGTTGACACTTTTCGCGTGCTGCATCCCGATGCCGTGGAAGTCGGCACGTTCAATGGATTCAAGGGAAGACGCGACGGCGAAAAGATCGATTATATATTCACGCAGCCGGGTACCAGGGTGCTGGATGCGGAAATCCTGCGCAGCAGTGTCGAAGGGCGCTACCCCTCGGACCACTTCCCGGTTACCGCTACGCTCAGGCTCGGTTCTGCCGGACGCAGCCAGCAGAAGTGAAGCGGACTCTTAGCTCAGCACGCTGATCGGCTTTCTCTCCTCGAACGTGTCACGGTAGAGGCCAGGATGATACAACCTGAACTCCAGAGCCCTTATGTATTCTTCCGGGCCGTAATGGCGAACGTTCTCGATAAGCGAGGATATTTGGCGCTGTGAGCGAAAACACTCGATTGCCGCCAGCTTATTGTCCAGATACGACTGCGGCGTCCGCATGCGCAGGGTCGGCGGAGCGGCAAAATCGCAGTAGACCGCATAGGTATTAACATAAGGGGCGCTGGGCAGTGGCTTACCCAATTCCGGCCAAATGTTGCCGGCTGCGTGGAACAGGCTGATGAGAAATTCCTCATAGACGATGCGATGATCGGGGTGCAAATCATTCCAGGTGGGCAGAAAGCACTGGGTGGGCTTTACGTTGCGAAGATGGTGAGTGAAGCTATTTTGCAGCCCCGTAAAGCCGCCGATTGCCAAAGGGTCACCTGCTTCGGCCGGCCTTCTGCCGCGATAGTCGTTTAACCGGCAGTCGGGAAAATCAAGCCGAACGATATTTTCCGGCGGCACGCCCAAGCTCTGGTAGCACTGAAAACTCTCACCGCATCTGGTCTGGATAATGGTGTCTTTCTCTTTAACGCTGCAATAGCCCATGCTGCCGTCGGTAACGATCAGCACGTGCACCGGCACATTTTCCCTCTTGGCCAACTGTATAAGCAGTCCCGCTCCCAGAACCGCATCGTCATCGTGTGGGCTTACCACTAAAAAGCGTTCTTTTTTGCCCTGCCAGTGTCGCGACACGCTGGCAAGTGTCGGACCAACCCGCCTTTCATTTCCTACCAGGCGTACAAATTCAAATTCGTTTTTCAACATTACTCTGTCCCAAAGCGGCGGATTCAGTAGGAACCAGCCGGATGGTCTCAGCCATCGGTATCAGATTCTTTCCAAAGTGCGGCTGAAAAAGCGAGGTCGCTCTCTTTTCCCTGGGCTTTGCGCGGGCCATTATTTTGTCGCATCCGCTTTTTCTCAATTGATGTAAGTTGAATTGGGAATATCTTCGTGGCGTCGATATCGCGGATGCTCTGTATGTTGCCCAAAAAGCGAGACACGTAATAGCCTCTGTACATTGTCACATCGGCGCTCTCTATCTTTTCTTCGGCCATTTTAGCGTATTCAGGGTCAATGTCTATTCCCACAAAATGGCGGCTTAGCGTCTTTGCCGCGATCGCCGTTGTGCCCGTGCCCAAGAATGGGTCCAGTACGACGTCGCCTGGGTCCGTGCTCATTAACACTATGCGTTCCAACAGCGGTATTGGTAATTGGCAAGGGTGCTCATCACGCCGCACGCTGTGCCTTATTCGATGGATGTCCGTCCAGACGTCACTAACCAATGCCCCAAAAGAGTGCATCTGGTCTTTTTTGCCGCCGTAGTCTTTTGCATAACTGCCACAAACACGGCAACGTCTATGTGGTGAGCGGATTTCATAGAACTTAAAACCCTTCGGCTTTTTTGTATAGAACAATATGCCGTAATGGGAAGGTAAAAGTGTTTTACCAAGTGGATTGCTCATTGCGTCCCAAGCTATCCAGTGCCGAAAAGAGGCAATGTCATTCAGAATGTGGGCAAAGTATGTCAGCCATTTTGGGATATTATGTACAAATATTGAGCCGGTTGGTTTAGTTATTCGTACCATCTCGCAGAGCCAACTTCTGCACCAATTCAGATAGTGCTCACCCGGTTTTTGGTCTTTATAATACCTGTACTTCTTTTCGAGATTGAAGGGCGGGTCGGCAAAGCATACGTCCACGCTATTATCTTCGATGTTGGACATTACCTTGAGGCAATCGCCGGTTGTTACTTTGTCTACATATTGTGCCAACATAGTAATCCCCCTTCGGGGTTAAGTCGGTGGATATTTGAAGTACTTCGCAGGGAGATAGTGACAAATTATCGCTTCGATCTGATCAAGTGTTTTCATATTCAGACAATAGTGGCAGCCCGCATGTATTTTACGCAGGTCGGAACGGCGAGCAAGCCATCCTGCACCATCGACCACATTGACAAGAACGCGTTCGACGGGTGCCCTCCGAGTGTTTTCACCCACAATTCGTTCGTACATAGCCTGTTGTTCGTTGGCGCGAGCCGTTTGTCCGCTTGATGTTGTCTCCATATACGAAACCATCACCATGACGTAGGGGTCTTCTAATGACGGTATGACATGGTCTATCTGCTTACCTAAAAATGCTACTTGTCCACGAGTGTGTGTGATACCATGCCTGGCTGCCACACCATCAAGAACACTCCGTATAATTCTCTCGACATATTCACCTTTTTGGTCGGTATATTCGCCTATTAGTTTCTTGCGAACAACTTTAGGCACTATATTCTGGTCCCTGATGACTTCTGGCCAGTTGGCAGGCAAAGACAGTTGGTCGAGGTAAAAATCTGCCACCTGTTCAACGAGAAGCCTGTTATTCCGCCCTTCAAGGAATAGCCGCGCGATGCTCTCTGCAAAAGCGTCATCTGTTTTGATTTTCTGGTAAACCTTCTTTACATCCCATTCCTTTCCAAAATCCCCGGTGGCAAAACGTTGTGCAGTCAGAATCCTCAGGAATTTTTCTTGAGAGAGGTTGATAAGAGCGAGAAGTATGCCAGGGAAATCCTTGCTTTTCTGAAGGAACTGTTTGAGACTCTCTGCTGGGTCTGTTTGGGGCTGAAAGTTGAGCAGTTCCGCCACAATCCCACGTACACGGCACGCATTTGTTCCTCAAGTTCAGGGATTTTGAGCAGAGGAGCACAAGTGCTGACGAAATCCTCAAAGCTTGGCTTGGGCTCCAATTCCACCATGTTTACCGGCTCTCCATTATGACTTGCGCCCCATCGTCTGCCAAATTATACCACCCCCGTAGCAGTATGGCGATCTAATACCAGAAAACCCATCTTCCCCGTCAAAAGCGGACTGTGCGGTAGAGTTAATTGGTCAAGCCTGCAATTGCTGCGCCGATCAAAGTGGCATTGTCGATATTTATAATCTGGTAAAATATGCTTTTCTTCTCCACAAGATACTGCTTCAGGTAATACTCCACTCTTTGCTTCATTGATGTCAGGTGGTAGAAAGTCGTGCCTTCGGCCACGATGCAGATTGGACGAGTTGGATTCTTGCCCTTGCCGCTCGCCAGTGCCACGCTGGACAGATTTATCGCCGTCAGCTTGGCCGCCCGCTCGATCAGCCTGTCGATGAGCAAATAAAGTGTCACGCGGTCTTGCTCATCGGCCTCCGCCATAGCCTCGGAAAGTGGATTGTCGCCGGCCTGTGGATTATACATAAAGTCACTGGCCTGCTTTGTGGTCAGCTCTCTTATTCCGGCCAGCTTCTCGGCTGCCGCACCGCTAAAAAGCTTATACTTTGCTGCGGCGTGAATCGTCCAAAGGCATATCGGCCCGAAATACGCCCCGGATATCATCTTCTCAAATACGTTCACGCCCGGATTGACCAGCGACTTATCGAACTTCTTGTCGACTGCTCCTCGCGGCGCCTTGGCGAACCCGCCGGATTCCACGTTAACAATCTGACTCCTGGTGAGATCCAAATCTTTGGCCTTGGTTATATTCTCATTCTGTTCGATGTAGCTACAGTTCGTGCCCGCCCCGAGAACAAAGCCGACGTAGCTGTCGAAACTTCTTCGGCTGGGGTCGGCTCTTCCGGCCAAAAGCGTTGCCACCGTGTCGTTCAGCAGCACCATTTTT
>CAZPJZ010000236.1:0-4708 GCA_964586995.1 uncultured Pirellulales bacterium
CCGACGTGGCCTGCTGGGCCCATATCGCCTGCCATGCGGCCAACATCGCCCTGTTTCTTGATCGCAAGGTCAGGTATGATCCGAAGAAGAATGAATTCATTGGTGACGAGCAAGCCAATCGGTTGCGGTCCGAGGCCTTGCGGGAACCATGGCGGATATAGCGTCCGATTTTTCCAAAGAAACCACTAAAACTATGAGGCTAATCATGGTAATCAAGAGAAGGTATTTCACCTGGTGTGCTATTCTCATCATAGTTGCTGCGTCGGCTGGGACCGTCGCTCAAGATCGGCCGGCTGTGGACGTGAAACAACGCGACTTAGTCGCCGTGCTGCAGTCAGAGGCCCCCAAGAGTGAGAAAGCCATCACCTGCAAGCAACTGTTGATCTATGGCACCGAGCAATGCGTCCCCGCTCTGGCGCCGTTGTTGGCGGATAAAGACCTGGCGTCGTGGGCGCGGATCGCGCTGGAAGCGATCCCCGGACCCGCCGCCGACTCCGCTCTACGCAATGCGCTGGGTAAAATAGAAGGCCGGCTTCTTGTCGGGGCGATCAATTCAATTGGGGTGCGCCGTGACGTCCAAGCCGTCGATACCCTCGTGCAGAAACTCGACGATGCCGATACGGACGTCGCATCGGCCGCCGCCGTAGCATTGGGTCACATCGGCGGTGAGCAGGCAGCCAAGGCGCTGGTGCAATCCCTGGCCGATGCGCCGGCCAGCATTCGTTCGGCGGCAGCAGAAGGTTGCATTCTATGTGCGGAGCGGTTCCTGGCACACAACAGGGCTGCCGAAGCCGTCACGCTGTACGACACGGTCCGTCAAGCGGACGTACCCGACCAAAGACATATAGAAGCCATCCGTGGCGCTATCCTGGCCCGCAAGTCCGCCGGTGTCCCCCTTTTGATCGAGCAGTTGCGATCGGAGGACAGAAAAAGGCTCGGCGTCGCCTTGCGCACCGCCCGCGAGCTTCCCGGTCGTGACGTGACCGAGGCGTTGGCAGTCGAATTGGACCATCTAAGTCCCGACCGGCGCCCCATGCTATTGTTGGCTCTGGCCGACCGCAACGACCCCGCTGTACTTCCGACCGTTCACAAGGCGGCTCAGAGCGGCCCGAAGGACCTGCGCATCACGGCCATCAACATCCTGATCCGCTTGGGCGATGTCTCGTGCGTGCCGGTCTTGCTCGATGCTGCGATCCAGGACGATGCCGAGCTGAGACAAGCGGCCATGGAAACGCTGGTCAGACTGCCGGGCAAAGACGTGGATGCCGACCTGCTCGCCCGCCTACCGCAAGCGACAGGCAAGCTGCAGCAGGTGCTCATCGAGCTGGCTGGCCAGAGGCAAATCAGCGGTGCCCTTGCTGCGGTCGTGCCGAGCCTGCACGATGCTGATGCTGGTGTACGCGGCGCGGCCGTACAGACAATCGGCATCATCGGCCAGGACAAACAAATACCCGATCTCGTCAAGCTGTTTGCACACGCCAGTAACTCCAGTGAACGGCCGGGCATCAGAAAGGCGCTGCTATCGATCACTGGCCGTTGCGGCGTGGGTTGTATCCCGCACCTGCTACCCCTGTTGCAGAGCCGCGACACAGAGCTCCACATGATTGGGTTGCACGCTTTGGCCATCGTGGGCGGGCCGGAAGCACTGGCGGCGGTGAAATCCTCCATTGATAACGCTGAGCCCGCCGTCCAGGACGAGGCCGTGCGCATCTTATCAACTTGGCCGAACAACTGGCCCGAGGACAGCGAGGCGGGGCAAACCCTACTGATATTGGCCAAATCGGCTCAGAAGATGTCCCATCAGGTGCTGGGTCTGCGTGGTTACCTCCAGTACATACGCGGCAATAAGGAGCTCAGCAACGAACAAAAGGTAGCCAGGGTCAATGACGTGCGGTCTCACATCAGGCGGCCCGAAGAGACGCGTCAGGCCATCGCTGTTTTGGCCGAAGCGCCGAGCGCCAATGCCCTCGAGCTACTGACGACGCTCGCTGGGGACCCGGCGGTGGCCGAGGAAGTCTATTCGGCCATGGTCCGAATTGCTGGCCAGGATATCCGCGGCGTTTCCAAGGACCAGCGCCGGGGCGTGCTGCAAATGGTGGCTGAGAAATCAACGAACGATGGCACTCGGCAGAGAGCCCGAAAGGCCCTCGGTGCAGTTCGTTAGCAATATGGGCTATGCGGACGTGGGGACTGCGGGTGCAAGGATATTCCCACGCCGAACCTCGACGCGCTCGCCGCGTCGGGCGTGCGTTTCACCAGTGGTTACGTCTCCGGGCCGTATTGCTCGCCCACGCGGGCCGGATTGAT
Organism: uncultured Pirellulales bacterium; assembly: GCA_964586995.1. Taxonomy (GTDB): domain Bacteria; phylum Planctomycetota; class Phycisphaerae; order Sedimentisphaerales; family Anaerobacaceae; genus JAFNGF01. The sequence continues at coordinate 2,308 of CAZPJZ010000236.1, forward strand.
GACCGGTCGGTATCAAACCCGGTTCGGTCACGAGTTCAATCCGGGCGGCGACAGCGGCCTGCCACTCACCGAGCGGACAATCGCCGACCGCCTCAAGGCCGCCGGTTACGTCACCGGCCTCGTGGGCAAATGGCACCTTGGGGCGCAGCCCAAGTTCCATCCGCAGAAGCGCGGGTTCGACGAGTTCTACGGTTTCCTCGGCGGCGCCCACGATTACTTTGAGTCGGCCGGCATCTTGCGCGGCACCGAGCCGGTGACGGAGCTCGACTATACAACCGACGCTTTCGGGCGCGAAGCCGCCGCGTTCATCGAGCGGCACAAGGGCGAGCCGTGGTTCCTCTATCTTGCATTTAATGCCGTGCACACGCCGATGCAGGCGACCGATGCGCGGCTGGCCAAGTTCCCCAACGAAGCCGACGACAAGCGACGCACGTATGATGCGATGATGCTGGCGATGGACGAGGCCGTTGGCCGTGTAACGAAGAAGCTCGCTGAGCTCGGCCTCGAAAAGAACACGCTTGTCTGCTTCATCAGCGACAACGGAGGGCCGACCATGCCTGGCACAACAATCAACGCCTCGCGCAATGACCCGTTGCGCGGCTCCAAGCGCACCACGCTGGAAGGCGGCATCCGCGTGCCTTATGTCGTTTCGTGGCCGGGCCATTTGAAACCCGGTGTGTTTGCGCAACCAGTTGACATAGAGCGTTCAGAATTCTCGCTCCAGTCTGTGCATCATCGCTCTGAAGCTCTCTCTTTCGGATTGTGTCAGATTGCTATTAGCGGAGGCGGACCGATATACACCGGCGGCTTCGTCCACCTCTGCTCGCTCGAGGTGGATCGCACCGAGCAATGCGTAGGCGCCGCCGTACGGCACATTTCGACGGACCATCTCCTTGAGAACTCTCACAGCTTCATCCGTCTGGCGTCGCTGATACAGGTAGAAAGCGTACGTGTAGCCGTACTTACCCTCTTCAGGGCGTAGCTGGTAGGCCTTACGGCACCATCGTAGCGACTCAGATGGCTGCTCCGGCGCCAGGCACACACCGAGGTTATACGCGGCTACCGCCGAATTGGGATCGAGTGCAAGTGTTTTGCGAAACGCCTGTTCCGCTTCCTTTGGGCGTTTCATCTCGCCCAGGAGCATTCCGAGATTCAAGTGGATGACGGGATTGTTCGGATCGAGGGCAATTGCGTTGCGTAGCTCGCGTTCTGCCTTGTCGTTTTCGCCTTTAGCGTTGAAGACAAATGCGAGGTTTACGTGGGGCGGCAGGAAGTCAGGCCTTAGCTTGATGGCACTCTCGTACGAAGCCAAGGCTTTGCCCTGGTCCCCGCGCTGCATGTAGAAATTGCCCAGGTTGTAGTGGGACGCATAGTCATCGCCGCGGGCACTGAGTGCCTCCAGCAATTCCTCCGTGGCACGTCCAACCGCCATGCGGTATTCGTCCTGCAATTGCTCTACCGGGATGGCAGCCAGAGCGCTCGCTGCTCGCACGCGCACCAGAATATACTCATCGGCCGCCGCATTGGCCAACGCCTCGAGGGACTCAGGCGCGGCGTAGCCATCCAGCATCTGGGCGGCCGCGCCGCGCACCAGAGGCGAAGGATCCTCTTGGAGGGCTTTGATCACAACAGGCCATTTGGCTTGCGATTCACAGTTGTGAAGCAGCCGGATCAGTGACGTGGCGAAGACCTCATCGCGATCCTTCGAGCCAATGTATGCCAAGATAGCGCCCAACTGGTTCCAGTCGCCTCGCCGAGAGGCGTCTATGAGGTTTGCCCGCGCCAGGATGGGACGCTGATAGTCGCGCTGGTGCCATTGTCTGACCTGCTGATCCGCCCACGTTGGGTCTTTGTCACTATGGCAGATGCCGCACGCATTGGGGGACTTGAACCTGAGGGTAGCTGCCGGTGTCGGGGGGCGCATCGAGTGATCGCTGCGGGTCATACGGGCAAACTCGGTCATGGGCATGTGACATGCAATACACCGGTTCCCAGTGCCGTCAGCCTTGTGGTGCGTATGCGCCGTGGCGTTCTCCACCTTCTCCTGATGGCAGGGCACACATGCGGCATTCGGATTCTCATCGCTTCTGAATCGGTAGCGTCCGCTGGATGTGTGGCAGTGCATGCAATCCAGTTTGCCGCTCTTGGCGCACGGACTCATGCGCCAACTGGTCATCGTGTAGTTTTCTCCCAAGTCGCGCCCGTCTGGGTAGAAGTCCGGGTGCTCCAGGGTCGTAAGGTCGAAATGATCGAAGTAACGGTCGCCCGGCCTGAAAGAAGAGCTCAGGGGGCTCATCTTGGCATGGCACGATCCGCACATCGAGTTGATCTGCTCAGCCGTAAAAGACTTGGTGCTGATAATCTTGAGGTCTTGCGGCACTTGGCCCTCGGGGGCCGCCTG
>CAZPJZ010000237.1:0-4703 GCA_964586995.1 uncultured Pirellulales bacterium
GACGGACCTGACTCACTATGGCCCGCGTTATGGCTTCGTGCCGATGGGTACGGGCCGCGAGGCGCTGCACTGGGCCAGCGCGGTCAACGATCAACGGTTTATTGATTTAGCTGTGCGGCTCGAGCCTGGCGGTCTGCTGGCCAGTGCGGCGGAAAACTGCAATGCGTGTGGTCCCGGGGCGGCAGCGGCGGCGGTCGCCGCCGCAAAGAAGCTCGGCAAGACCGAGGGCTTATTGCTGGCCCATACAAACAGCAATGAGGTGATGCTTCGAGAAATGGGAAGGACAAGTCTGGAGTGTGTCGGATACGCCGCTATCGTTTTTTAAGCAGGCGCGTGACTTTTGGCCTGGCAGCGCGCCACGCCGCAGCGCATCTGCGTTCTTGTTAATGGCCTTGATGTCGTCGGTGACGTTGGGACAGTCGAGCAGAAATTCTGGTTAAATTTTCTTGACAGGTAAGGGGCATCGGGTTAGATAGGTGCAGTGGATGCGGGGTGCCGGTAATCTGAAACTATAGTTGACTGAAGGAGAATGAGATGGCTGAGCGGACAAAATTTATTCTGGATGAAAATGATATACCCACTCAATGGTACAATATCCAGGCGGATTTGCCGGAGCCTTTGCCGCCCGTTTTGCACCCCGGGACCGGCAAGCCGATAGGCCCGGATGATCTGGCTCCGCTGTTCCCTATGGGGCTGATCATGCAGGAGGTTAGCACCGAGCGTTGGATTGACATCCCGGACGAGGTCCGGGATATCTACCGCTTGTGGAGGCCGACCAATCTGTTTCGCGCGCACCGGCTGGAGAAGGCTCTGGACACACCGGCCAAGATCTTCTACAAATACGAGGGGACAAGTCCGCCCGGAAGTCACAAGCCCAATACCGCTGTGGCGCAGGCCTACTACAATAAGAAAGAGGGTATCAATCGCATTACCACCGAGACCGGAGCTGGACAGTGGGGAAGTGCTCTTTCTTTTGCAGGGGCGTGCTTTGGCGTAGAGATTAAGGTCTACATGGTCGCCGTCAGCTATCGGCAGAAGCCGTATCGTCGCATGATGATGCAGTGCTGGGGCGCCAACTGCGTGCCGAGTCCCAGCACGGAGACCAACACGGGGCGAGCAATACTGGCAAGAGATCCGGATTGTCCGGGCAGTCTCGGTATTGCTATCAGCGAGGCCGTCGAGGACGCCGCCACCCATGATGATACCCACTACTCCTTGGGCAGCGTGCTGAACCACGTGCTGCTGCATCAGACGGTTATCGGCCTGGAGGCCAAGAAGCAAATGGAAATGGCCGGCGTCTATCCTGACATCATCGTGGGCTGTATCGGCGGCGGCTCGAACTTCGCCGGCATGTTCCTGCCGTTTGTAAAGGACAAAATTGACGGCACACATCCGGACCTGCGCATCATCAACGTCGAGCCTATGGCGGCTCCCACGGTGACCAAGGGCCTGTATGCCTACGACTTCGGTGATGAGGCCAAGCTGACGCCGCTAATAAAGATGTACACGCTGGGGCATGGTTTTATTCCAGCGCCGATCCACGCGGGCGGCTTGCGCTATCACGGAATGGCCCCCATCATCTGCCACCTGCATAGGTTGGGACTGGTCGAAGCCACCGCTGTGCACCAGATCGGCACCTTTGAAGCTGGCGTGCAGTTCGCCCGTGCAGAGGGCATTATCAGCGCTCCGGAGACCGACCACTGTATCAGAGTGGCGATCGACGAGGCCCTTAAGTGCAGAGAATCGGGTGAAGCCAAAACCATTCTCATAGCTCATAGCGGACACGGACACGTTGACATGGCCGCTTATGAGGCCTACTTTGCCGGCAAGCTGGAGGATTACGAATATCCCGAGGCCAAGATAAAGGAGGCGCTGGCTGAGCTGCCCAAGGTGCCCGCCGGGTAACTCACAGGCCGACGATGTAATCCGAGGCCTGGCTTGATTGTTGAGGCGATAGATAGTGCTGTGAAGGTAAGGGGAACTTTTTTTAAGGAGAAATGGTTATGAAGCAAGGAGTTTTGCTGACGGCCGCCATCTTATTTGCGGCGACTGGCCTGGCTCAAGCCCAGGAAGGCGAGCTGCATGGGTCGATCGAGGCAACCTATCAAACCAAGTACGTCTGGCGCGGCTTCACCGTCTATGGGTCCAAAAGCGCCATCCAGCCGGCGGTTGACCTGAACTTGTTTGGCACTGGCTTTGGAGTAAGCGCCATGGGTCACAGAGCCAACTCGAGCGGGTATGAGCTGGCCGAGCGCTGGGACTACACTTTGTATTACCAGAATCGTATGTTTGCCGATGAGTCCTATGCCACCAACTACAGGCTTGCTTGGGTCTACTATAACTATCCCGACCTCAGCTACAAGAACGCCGACTTGCAGGAAGTTCATGCAGTTGTTTCTCTGCCCAAGATGCTTCCCGCAGGTATTGTGCCCAGCTATGTTCTTGTTAAGCTGTGGCCCTCAAAGAGCGGTTCCTGGGTGGCGAGCAAGTTCGATTTGGCTGCGGGCCAGCCGAGCACCGGGACGGCTTCCGGCTTTGCGCACATATTCATGCTGGATTATGGCTTGCATATTGAGGGGTTGGTGCCCGAGATTCCGGAGCACGTGCTGAATCTGCACGCGGAATTGGTCTTCAATGACGGCGTCGGCCCTGCGGGCCAGAACGTGGACCAGGATTGGTCAAATGCCGTGTTCGGCGTCTCGACAGATTTTGCTCTCGCCGAGAATCTGACATTCACGCCGGGGATTTATTTCCAGATAAGCATGGATAAGTCCGTCAACGACGATGACGAGCTGTGGTCGACCTTCGGGTTAAAGTACAAATTCTAAAGGCCAGTGACAGTGAAGAAAAAGGTCGGTCTTTGATTTGGCCGACCTTTTTTGTGCCGCAGCCCGCGGTTAAGTGCCGCCAGGACGATACAGATTTTGCTAATTAAGGGCTTATGGCTACCGTCCAAGCCCATGCGCGGCAGGTGGGCGCGTAGTGGTTTAGCAAAGCAGTTTTCTGGAAGACGGAACGATTTAGATGCCCAAAAATATGGGGCAAAAAGTGTGTCCTGCGGCCTGAAACCGAGTTTTCTGCTGCCTCTGCGAAGTTTTTTATTAAAAAGTATGTCTTGGCCTGTGGACATTCAAGGAGCTTTTGGATATTATGTTGGCCCGAAACTTCAGGGACTGTTTTGGTGCGTGTGATATGAGCGATGTCAGTTAGGGCCATATTGTTCAACTATTTCGGAAAGGAGTCATCTATGAAAGGGAAAGTGCTGTTATTGAGTTTGGTGGTGGCCGCTATCTGTGGCTCGTCCGCTCTGGCGCTGGCTCCGATGGGGCCTACGACCGCGTCCCTCAAAAAGGGGCAGTGGGGCTTCGGTGCCGAGTATACGGACGTCGATATGAAGCTCTCGAGGTCTGCGATAACCGGCGGTTTCAAGGACCCAAGCTACATGTCGTTAATGTACATGAACATGGACATCAACCAGTATTCTGTCGTCATCAGACGTGGGATCACCGACAACTGGGAAGGATTTGCTCGAATAGGCTTTGCCGACATGGAGTATGATCGCCCAGGCGGAGACGGCCAGTGGGAAGCTGACGATGATGATATATTCCTTGGCTTGGGCACCAAGGCGACTATTTGGGAGCAGAGCCCCTGTCTGAAGTGGGGCATCCTTGCTCAAGCCACTTGGGCGGAATTCAGCGGCGCCCGAACGAATCCGGAGGCGTCCTATCCGTTTGGGAAATTTGAGATCGAATATACCGAATGGCAAGTCGCAGTAGGGCCAACCTGGACGCCCAAGGAGTGGGACTGGCTGTGCGTCTATGGCGGTGTTTTCTACCACGACCTTGACGGCTACCATACGTTCTGGCATGAAGACGACTACAGGGAATATCCCCTGCGTGAGCGCCGTGATTTTGGGTTCTACGTTGGCGGGCAGGTGGCTGCCAGTGAGCACATCACGCTGACCCTCGAATACATGGACACCGGTGCCACCGACGCGTTTGTTCTGGGTGCCATGTGGGTACCCAACGGCCTCTGAGCACTTTGCTCGTTGCTTGTTACTGAGCTGAATGTTTAGAAAAGCTGCAAGTCCTCGGCTTGCAGCTTTTCTTTTGCAGGCTTGTTCTGGCGTGTTCGAGAGCCAACGGTCGGATTCGAACCGACAACCGCCGGTTTACAAAACCGGAGCTCTACCATTGAGCTACGTTGGCAAATAAACAGCGTTTAGCGTGCAGCGCACAGCGTTCAGCAAGACTTATATGCTATCGGCTGGATAAGTCCACGGCTTTCGATACTCCCGGCGGAGGAGTCTGTTCGCCTCCGGGTCGCCGATAATCTGCTCCTTTTGGCCATCCCACTTTACGCTACGCCCGAGCTTGCAGGATAGCATACCCAACAGGCTCATATTTGTCGAGTAGTGTAAATCCTCGATGTCGCACACCGGGCGTTTGCCGGTCTCGATGGCGGCAAGAAAATCGTCCCAGAGCTCTTTGATGTTCTGGTCGTCCGGCTGATGCAACTGAGGGTCTTCGTGGATGGCCTTTTCGCCACGGCCTGCGGGAAAGAACGTCCAGCCCTGCAGCCAGCCCATGTGAAACGTGCCTTTTGTGCCGTGGAAGTAGCAGCCGACGTTCTCAGCCTTTTCAGCCGGATTGCCCGCGAACTGGCGGTGCTCCCAGTAGGCGGTAAAGTTCTCGAACTCGTAC
>CAZPJZ010000238.1:0-4694 GCA_964586995.1 uncultured Pirellulales bacterium
TGCAATTTGTGAGCCGGCCGCCGGTGGGCCTCGTTCATCAGGCCGTGCTGGACGATTTTGATGAACTCCCTTATTGTTTTAGGACTGATTTCGGTGGGTTCTGCCGCCCAGGCTTTCAACTCTTCATATTCACGCCGCAGCCTGGCGTCGGCGTTTAATTGGTCTGCGCTTAGATAGTCGCCGGGATTGTAAGCCAGTTGCAGACCTTTGAGGCACAAAATCAACGGCTCATAGTTGGCTCTGTTATCCAGACGAATAAATTTGTACTGCTGAACATGAGTGGTAACCTGGGCCGGCAGCTTTTCGGCGATCTCATCGTCACCCATGTACCATCTGCGTTTGCTGGTCCTGGCAAAGACCAGCTCCTCGCCGAATCCATACTGTTTTATTTCATCGTAACCCATCCTCGAGATCCACAACCTGCCGGTCTGCTTTCTGGTCAGGCCGCCGCCGAGCACGAGCAGACACTTTACGAAGCGCAGCGGCAGAACCTTTTGTTCGCCGATTTGATTTTTGCGCAACTGAAAAGAAATATGCAGACTGTGCGGCTTGACATCATAAAAACTGACAATCTCGTGTATCAGCTTATCGAGCAGCCACGGGTCCGGAGTTGCCGGGCGGGAAAGCTCCCCGGCAATGTTCAGTCTGCCGGGCGCCAATTCGAGAAACCCCAGCCGCCTCGCCCGGTCCGTAGAGCCGCTATGGTCGTCTATATAGCCGCCGAGCTTCCACGCCAGCACGTCCAGGCTGAAATCATGGAAATATCTGAAGTCGTCGTAGACCGGGTCAAAAGCCTTTTGGGCGCTTCTTTGCGGCTCCACCGCCGCCGGGCCGAGATTGCTTAATTCCAGCTCCGCGCCGAGCGGCACAAGTCCAGGCTGCAAATTCGACCTGATCCACGCAAGCAGGGACTCGGCGATCCGGCTATCGAACATGCTGTCGGCAGCCCGTATCGCATATTTCACATAATCAAACAAATCGCGTTTGGTATAGGGCATAGTCTTGAGACACTCGTCAACGAGTAAATCAACGGCAGCCCTGTTGGCATTTATCATTCGCAGGACCGCAAGCATGCTCGCGGAGCGCTTGAAGTATCTCTCCGAGGTAAGCAGATGCTCGATCTCAAAACGGAATCGAGCTTGAATCTTTTCCTCTAACTCGTTGAACAAGACCTGCTTTATGACCAAGGTCAGATAGTTTTCGATGAACGGCTGAGCCTGCGGGTCATCGTATAAATGTTTTATGCTTGGCCGAGGCCGGTCCAGCTCGTGCTCAAGGTAATAGTCACTCACGGCGTCCCTGCGGTAATGGGTTATCACTAAATCCCGCTCGGTGGTTGCCAGCAGTTGTCTGTCGGCCCGCCGCTCCACGTCGGCATCGGCGGTCTGCTCGCCGGGACGAGTTCGCTTTTCGATGAATTTTTCAATGCGTTTGCGCAGCCAGAGCTCGTGGATGAGATTGACGTGGAATCTGTCGCCGAAGTGTTTTCTCATCGACTCATGGCTGGCCAAATACGCCTGGGCCTCGACAAAACCACTGGCGGTATTAACCTGAACCGTTTCTCTGTCGTAGCGTTTGCCTTCGTACCTGTCGATCTCGGCCATCGCCGACGCAGGAACGTTGTGGATGACAATGCCTTCGATCCTTGAAGCGGAGCTGGCGACGGCGTAAAAATAAACGTTGTCGGGGCTGACCCTTCGGTAGCCTTGCAGCAAAGCAGGCTCCGCCAGCAGAGTCTGTTCGTCCGCTTGCGCCGGTTCGAGAGTAAAACCAAAGCCGCTGACCGACTTGAATATCTGCGGGTCGCGCAGCGAACCATATATAAACAGACTGACTGTTTTTTCGCTCATATCGACTACACCTTAGCAGCGGCCTCCTTCGCACGATAACACTGTCGTGGTGCGCCGGCGGCACGACTCAGTACGCCTGCGCATCCCAAGGCACTAATCATTACCGTCGCCCGTTCGCGGACTTTGCCGCCTGATCCGGGCATACAATTGAAATAGCTCTCTGAACGCGCGAAAAATTACTTTGGGCTTTGCGCCGGTTTGCTTGCCGGCTGTCCGCGGATAATGGTGCACGCCCATTTCAGTAACGCGGTAGCCTCTTCGCAACGCCCTGGCCAAGATTTCAGCGTTTATCAAAGCCCCGGTGCTGGATAGTTCAAGCTGGTCAAAAATTTCGCGTTTGTATAATTTGAAGGCACAATCGATATCACGGACTTTCATGCCGAACAGCCAGCAAACCAGTTTTGTCCAGCACCAGCCGTTGATTTTGCGTATCATATTGTCCTTGCGGTTCAGCCGATAACAACTGACAATATCAGCCTCATCCATCAACGGTAGCAGAGCCGGCAGCTCGCTAATGTCGAACTGCCCGTCACCATCAGTATAGAAAACAAGCTTTTTTGTCGCTGCTTTGAAGCCCGACCGCAGGGCGGCGCCATAACCAAGGTTCGCGGGGTGGTGGACCACTTTTACCTTGCTGTTCGCTGCGGCAATCTCATCGGCAATCTGTCCGGTGTTATCCATGCTGCCGTCGTCAACGATAATTACTTCAAAGTCAGCGTTGAGCTTGTTCAGGACTTCAAGCGCCCGCTCGACCGTCCGGGCAACGTTATCCTGCTCGTTGTAGCAAGGCAAGAAAACACTGATGGAAGGCGGTGTGTCTTGGCCGCTACGGCAAGCCGCAGGTTCCGGACGCTCCGAAGCTCCCTGCCATTTTGAACTCTCCGACGGCAGGTTTGCCTTTGTCACGTGTCACCACCTTCTTTCCTGTGACAATCGAGCGCGCTGGCTTTCGTACTCTATCCTTTTCGCACGGAAGAATTGCGCCCGCTCCGCATCGCGCTGTCTTTCAGCCACGTTCTCCAACTGGATGCAGGCCAATCGCGCCGCATCCAATTTGAGACGATACCCATCCTGTTTGGCGTAGACGTCCCTATTCTTGGTGAACGTATCGAAGTAATTCTGGCAGAAACTATTGACGTACGGGACCAGATCGGCGGTTCTGGCGGCGACAAACATTAATTCCAGCATGGGCGCCTGCGACGGCTCGATGTTGAAAGCGTCGATGGTCAGATCCAGCCCCCGCTTTTTGTGCGACGCATCCTTGCCGTACAGGAGCAGATTGTGTCCGAGGGTAAGACTTCGAGAGAACTCATCAGGATAAGCTGTGGCGCCCGTTTCCATCCCCTCGAAAAGCTCTTTACCCTCGGCCGTGCTGTAATCGACAAGTATCTTCTGCTTGTTGTTCAGAAAGACGACGACCCAATTTGAAGTCTGTTCGAGGCCTCTGACAAAAACACTATCGAACTCGGCGGCCGGCATCAAGGCCACCCACACATCGTACTTTTCTAGCGCCTGATCTGTCGAAGGGCCGATTTTGGCGTAGTCCGCCGACGTCAACACGTCCTTTAATTCGCGCCCCGTCATCCTTGCCTTCAGGGCCGCCGCCTGAACGGCCTCGTTGCCGTCCGACCCGGGCAGTCCTCCGGACATAATGTGTGACCACAGGTCAAAAGCGACGCGGTTGTAGGCGGCCTGTGCTCTGCCGTCCATAAACAACTGCAGAGGCGTTCGGCCCGTGTTCGGGTCCGGCTCCTGGGCCCAGGCGATAAAGCCGCCCTCGGTCCAGTAGTTGAACATGTTACCCTTGAGCTTGTTCATCCTGATGAACCGCCCTGCACAAAAAGGCTTCGCATCGGAGGCAGTCATCCGCATAAAGATGGATGTCAGCTCGGAGTCGTTCGGCCAGGGGTCGAGGTAGATACGCTTGAATTTCAGCCCCCACCAGGTGCCGAAGAAGACCACAGCCCCGGCTGCGGCGATGGTCAACGCCAGCTTTACGTTGTAGGGCATCGGCCAGACGCACAGACGGTTTCGCCTGTGGAAATTTCGGGCGGCCAAAACGGCGCGGACCAACTGGTCGATAAACACTGCCAGAACCGGACAGGCCGCAATGGCCGCTATCGGGATAAATCGCCGAGAGCGAATCGCCATGTAGACAGTCAGGGCGGCAATCAGCATCAAAGCAAAATCCAGTTTCGGCCACGAATAGCCGTCGGCGCCGGCGGCTTTTCGACGGCCTTGGCTGACCGAGCGGCGCGCCAGTATCAAGACCGCGGCCCAAAGCACCAGCAGCACCCAGGCGATAATGTACATGACCAGGAACGGTACCGCCGTACCGACAGGATTTGTCCAGTCGAACGCAGGATGCCACTCGTGAATGTCACGCCACCGCGCTGCATGTTCGCTGACACTGATGACAAACGTATGCGTCAGGTTCGTCAGGTGAAAGGGGTTGAGCAGTACCATTGCAAAGAAAGCCACCGCGCCGGCCGCCAGCGTGTGGACCACGCCTCTGGAGCCAATGCAGACCAGATGCTGCTTGTGAAAAATCAGCACGATGTCCAGCACAATCAGCAATATCAGAAACAAGAACGTGGCCCCCGTAAGACCCGCTTTGGAAACAACGAGCACGTAAAACGGCCATGCGGCAACATTATAGAGTATCGCCGTCCACTTCTTGCTGCAACTGGTCAGAAAATGCACTCCCAGGAAGGGCACGAGCATGATAAACGCGTAAATGTATCCGCCGTGGACGTTGCACCAGAAAACCGTCACGGGCACCAGAAGCCATATATACAGGATGTTTCGATATGTAGTCAGCACCAGCACGAGCAGGAACACGGC
>CAZPJZ010000239.1:0-4692 GCA_964586995.1 uncultured Pirellulales bacterium
CTCCCATTCCAGGTTCGAGTCCTGGCCGGGTAGATTTGGATAAGTGAAAAATCAAAATTCAAAAAGTAAAATTAGTGGAAGTACGATGGCTGAGAGAGTCGCGATAATACTTGCGGCGGGCGTCAGCAGCAGAATGAACACGCAACTGCCGAAGGTGCTGCATGAGGTGTGTGGCCGACCTATGCTGGCCTACGTTCTGGATGCCTGCCGCGGGGTCGGTGTGCAGAAGCTGTACGTGGTGGTTGGCTTTGGCGGCGACCAAGTCGAAGAGGCGTTCCAGGGCGCCGGCGACATTGTTTGGGTCAAGCAGACCGAGCAACGAGGAACCGCGCATGCGGTCCTATCCTGTAAGCAGTATCTGAAGGACTTCCAGGGCCAAACACTTGTGCTGTGCGGCGACGGACCGCTTGTTAGAGCCGAAATGCTCAGTACCCTGATAGGAAAACACGAGATGGAGCGGGCAGCCGCTACATTGGCCACCGCCGTTCTGGATGACCCCACCGGATACGGGCGGATAGTCCGCGACAGATACGGAAATATCCAGGGCATCGTGGAAGACGCCAATTGCAACAGAGAACAATTAAACATTCACGAGGTAAACCCCAGCTACTATCTGTTCAACAACCAGATCCTTTTTGACGCGGTCGAACATGTCGAGCCCGATAGTGTCAAGAACGAGTATTACCTGACCGACGGGGTTTCACGGATCATTGCCACCGGCCATAAGGTGGTGGCCGTTACCGCCGTCCGACCCGAAGAGGCGATGGGAGTCAACAGCCGGGCGCAGCTTAGTGTGGCCAGCAAGATCATGCAGCATCGAATTCAGCAAGAGTTTATGGACCACGGCGTGACAATTGTTGATCCTGATAATACCTGGATCGATGCCAGAGCCCGCATCGGGCAGGATACCGTGATTGAGCCGTTCACCTATATTCATGGTGAGGTCAAAATAGGTATGGGCTGCCGGATCGGCCCATTCGCTTTCTTGAGGCACGGGACCGTTATTGAAAACGACGTTGTCTTAGGAGTCTTCACGGAAGTCAAGAATTCCACTCTGGCCGATGGGGTGCGGGCGCGACACCACAGCTTTATCGGAGACACAGCCGTGGGAAGGAATGTAAACATTGGCGCGGGCTCGATAACGGCAAATTTCGACGGCCAGAAGGTCAATCAAACCCGGATAGGCGATAATTGCTATATCGGCTCAGGTACGGTGCTCATTGCACCGCTTGTGCTAAAGAACGCTTCACATGTAGCGGCGGGCAAAGTAGTCTCGCAAGAGAATGTGGACGAGTTAGAACGGAAGGAATAAGGACAATGTTTCTAAGTGACGGCCTCAAGGTCTTCTCTGGCAGCAGCAATCCCGAATTAGCTGAGGCGGTTTGCGGGTATTTGGAAATGTCCCTCGGTGGGGCCCAAATCAGCAGGTTCCCTGACGGCGAGAAAATGATTCGAGTGGAGGATGACGTCCGTGGCACCGATTGTTTCGTTGTCCAGTCCACCTGCGAGCCTGTCGACGAGAATTTGGTGGAGCTGCTCATCTATCTGGACTGCCTGCGGAGAGCCAGTGCTCAGCGGATTACCGCAGTGATACCGTACTTCGGCTACGCCCGCCAGGACCGAAAGGATGAGGGCCGGGTTCCTATCACCGCAAAGCTGGTGGCCAACCTGATTGCCACCGCCGGGGCCGACCGCGTGTTGGCTATTGATTTACACGCGCATCAATTGCAGGGCTTTTTTGATATACCCGTTGACCACCTGACCGGCGAGCTGGTCTTGAGCAAGTATTTCGAGGAGAAAAAGATTCCTAATTTGACCGTCGTTGCGCCTGACGTCGGCAACATCAAGCTGGCGGCACGGTACGCCGGGCACCTCAACGGTGATTTGGCCATTGTGCACAAAAGACGCCTGAGCGGTCGGGAAGTGATCGCCGAGGAGATAATCGGCACCGTCAAAGGCAGGAATGTTCTGATGTGTGACGATATTATTGCCACCGGCGGAACGATATGCAGTGCAGCTAACCTGGTTAGGAAACTGGGAGCGGCGAAAATATACGTCGGCGCAACACACGGCGTCCTGGCGGGAGAGGCACTGGACAGGCTTCGCCGCACGCCCATCGAAGAGATTGTCGTTACCGATACGATCCCACTGGACGGCAGAGCCGAGGGCCTCAGCAATATCAAGGTGTTAACGGTCTCAGCCATGTTGGGCGAGGCGATCAGGAGAATTCATAGAGATGAATCCGTCAGTAGTATGTTCAATCAATTGGGATAAGCAAAGAGCTTTGATAGGTACCGCTAAGCCAGACGCAACATGCTGCGTTTGATATGAAAGTGAGGATAACATGGAGAAAACGCTGCGATTGAAGGCAGAAATTCGCAAGGACACCGGCTCAAGGGCAGCGGCAAGGGTGCGCAAACAGGGTCGAGTGCCCGCTATTATTTACGGTCACAAGGAGGAGGTGGTAGCTGTCTCTTTGGATGCGCACGATTTTGTCGAAGGATTGCATCACGGGCATCGGCTGATGGACATACAACTCGGCAGAAAACCCCAGAAAGTGATTATCAAGGACCTGCAGTATGATCACCTGGGTAAAGAGATCATCCATGCCGACCTGATGAGAGTGGATGTAACCGAGACAATCACCGTAACGGTCCCGATTGAAATTAAAGGTACAGCCAAGGGTGCAGAGCACGGCGGTATCATCGAGGCGCAAACGGATCGTCTGGAAGTCGAGTGCAAGGTAACGGACATACCGGAGTCTATCGTCATCTCGGTCAAAGACATGGAGGTCGGCGACACGGTGCACGCCGGCGACATCAACCTTCCTGCCGGGGTCAAGCTGGCGACCGATCCGGGAACGCTTGTGCTGGCCTGTAGCCTGGTGGCGGTCGCCAAGACGGCTGAAGAAGCCGAGGAAGAGGCGCCGGTGGTTCCCGAGGTGATCGGTGAGGCCGAAAGGGCCAAAGAGAAAGAGGAAGAATCGGCCAAGCAGGGCGAATAAGGTTCTGTCCGGTAAGAATAGATGCGATGGCACAAATCAAAATGGTCGTCGGCCTGGGTAATCCGGGCGCCGAGTACGCGGGTACCCGGCATAACCTCGGTTTCAGAGTAATAGACTCTCTGGCTGCAAGCCTGAATGCGAGAGTCGCAAGGAGAAAGTTCGGCGCCCGTTTGGGCGAGACTGAATTCGGTGGTAACAAGCTGATTTTATTAAAGCCCTGGCTGTTTATGAACCTCAGCGGCCAGGCGGTGGTCACGGCGGTGCGTTTTTACAAGCTGCCGTTGAGTGATTTGATGGTGGTTAGCGATGATCTTGCTCTGGAGCCCGGCCGGATTCGGCTGCGGGCGAAAGGTTCCGCCGGAGGTCATAACGGGCTGGCTGACATTATTGAAAAGCTCGGCAGCAGCCAATTTGCCCGTTGTCGGCTCGGCATCGGCCACAGCAGCGCTAAAGAGGCTTACGATTACGTTCTCGATAAACCGACAAAGGCAGAAAAGCCCTTGTTGGATGAGGCGATTGAAAAGGCCCGAGAGGCAGTACTTTGTTGGATTCGGTTCGGCATAGAAAGGGCAATGAATCACTTTAATAACTCGTGATGCGTATCGAGCACGTCGTATTGTGCCGGCGTTGACGCCATCGTCGGCACGCACGACGCACAACGCAAGGGAGGTACTTGGTATTGGAAACGGCGACAAAAAAACTATATGAGGCCATGTTCCTTGTTGATTCGGCTTTGGCAGGATCGGATTGGGATGGGCTCACTGAGACGATCAAGAATATTCTGCAGCGGGCGGAGGTTGAGATCATCTCACTGCAGAAGTGGGGCGAGAGAAAACTTGCTTATGAGATTGATCACAAAAGCAGAGGCACGTATATCCTCTGCTATTTCAGGGCTGATGGCAGGGCAATAAGTGGCATTGAGAAAGACGTTCGGCTATCAGAGCGAATCATGCGCGTTCTGATTCTAAGATGCGATAAGCACATGACCGAACAGTTGGAAAGGGATCTGACTGCGGAGCATGAGCAGGGTGTGCCCGCTGAGCGGGGTCCCAAACCCGAGGCCGAATTGGCTCAAGACCACGAGTCCGAACAGGCGAGCGTTAGCCGGCGGACGCAGCCAGACAGCGCCAGCCAAGAGGAATCCTGAAGGGTTCCCGCCGGCCGGGGGCCGGACCGCCTGTGGTGGTATGTGAGCCAGCTTGTCTCGGTGGGTTGGCCGGAATGGTACAAAGTCAGAGCGAACAGAGGAGTCAGACTATGGCTGGTTTTAACAAGATTTTGCTGATGGGCAATCTGACACGTGACCCACAGTTGTCATATACACCGAACCAGACGGCTGTTGTCGATTTCGGGCTGGCGACCAATCGCCGATGGACTGGCGCCGATGGTACACAGCGCCAGGAGACCTGTTTCGTGGATTGCCGCGCGTTTGGTCGGCAGGCGGAAAACATCAACAAGTATCTGAGCAAGGGCAGGCTGGTCCTCATCGAGGGAAGATTGACCTTTGACAGTTGGACGGCCCAGGACGGCACAAAGCGAAGCAAGCACCGAGTTACCGTCGAAAACCTCCAGTTCCTGCCGGCCGCAGCGGGCGCCGCCGGCCAAGCCGAGCAAGGTGCACCCGATGTGGATCCTGAGGCGCAGCAGCCACCTCGCTTCGCGCCAGGCCAGCCAATAGGCGCTGAGGA
>CAZPJZ010000240.1:0-4668 GCA_964586995.1 uncultured Pirellulales bacterium
ACCAGCCATCGGAGTACTTGAAATCGTGTATGAGTTTGCCCGCTGCATCCTGGAGCCGGATTCTTTCTCCGGCGTTATCCAGACTTCCCGTATATGCGCCCGCTACTGGTAGACCCTGGCCGTACTTTTCGCTGAAGGCGTTCAAGTCTTTTACGACCAGGAGATACTCATTTGGTGCAAGCTCTACGTCTCCGAACATGAAATCTATGCCCCTGGTGAACCTTGCCAGGTTCAGGCTTATAGTTTCTGTGCCTGCATTCTTGAGCTCTACAAATTCTGTATTGGGGTCGCTGGGGCTGCCGGTATCCTGCGGATGGTACATAATCTCGGTGATGCGCAGACTCTCTGCGACCGGCCCGACTGCAAATACGGCTTCATTCAGGGCGCTCCATGTCGCGCCGCTGAGGACTCTGGCTTTGACGTGAGCACTCTTTGCCAGCGTGATAGGCTTTGTGTACTCGATGGCGGCGGGCGACGCTCCACCGCCTGAAGTGCTACTATCCACTCCTACCAGCTCGACGGAGATAAGGAAGTCTGTGCTGTTGACCGGGCGGTTGAGACCATGTACGGCGAGCAAATTTTCGCCCTGGTGCAAAAGGCCAACATAATTTGATATGTCGAAGTCCTCGAAAACAACGGCGGCGGAGTCATCGTGAGTGCTGTCAGCCTCCGAGTTCCACGCCGGCGTTCCTGTAAATAAATTTCGTTTTACCTCTGTGCCGTTGATATATGCAACAAAGCCGTCGTCATACCGCATTCTCAGGGTCAACCTTTTACTCGTGGCTAATTGCGCGCTCGATACCGTGAATGGGATGCGTATGTAACAGGTCGTGTTCTTGTTATACATTTGGTCCCGGACATTGATGCTAAAGTACGCCTGGTAGCCGCTGCTCGTTTCGTAGCCTACGCCGCCCGTGCCGGCTGTCCATGATGAGTCATCGAAGGCCTGGCCGCCTTTCCACGCATCGTTGACGGGGGCAGTCGGAACAAGCGCCCTCTTGGCGGCATTTTCCGCCACAAGTGTAGTAGTAGCGCCTCCGCCGGCTGCATGCTCAGGAATTCTGGGGTCTGAGCCGTCAAGCGTATAATAAATTTTGCCCGCAGGAGCACTAAGCTGCACGTTGAATCCGCTGGGAACATAGCCACCGCGCTGGTTGAACGTCGGTGCATCGACATTCGGGAACCAGCCCTGCGACTTGAATTGATTGAGCACGACGCCGGTTCGAAAAGGAAAGTAGCTGCTGACCATACGGTTTATGTCCGGCAGCCAGTCGGCGTCTCTGGTGCGGGGCGTGGAGCGCTTGGCGTCACCCCATCTTGCGGATTCACCAATGATGGCAAGGTTTATCTGATCGGCACGGCTCATAAAACGCGAGGTACACTGCCCAGGAGTGAGCACGCCATCGTTGAAGAAATACTTGTACACGCGGTCGGCAAACCGCATCTTGTACTCTGGATGAACGATAAGGTGCGTGTGCATCCACAGCGGGTTGGACTGGTTGAACTGATTGCCCACAGCCAAGGTCGTTGAGGCGAAAAGCCGGGACTCCTGCAGGTCCCAAAGAGAGTGTTCCGCATCGTGCCTGAAGAATTTAAAGCCGTCCGGCTTGTTGCGGTTGTAGATGCCATAAAAGTTGTTGGCCACACGGGCCCAGGCACTGACGGGACCATCCGGGTCGCCCACGTAGTACGTGCAGAGCATATAGTCGATTAGATTATCCACGTCCAGGAGTCTCTCGTAAGCAGGATTGGGCGTGCCGTCCGGATTAAGACCCTGCAAGCGGTAGTAGGTCTGGTCGGTGAGTGTCGTGCGGAGCGCTTCCCAGAGCCGGCGCCACGCATCGAGTGTGCCATCGGTCGCCTCGATGTCATAGCCGCCGTTGCCGGCTCGAGACTTGATTACATCATAGTCGTCTTTGTCGCCGCCAAAATACGACTCGGCGTATGATGCCTCGGAGCGCTCCTGGGTCTGGTAAAGGCCCCAGTAGTGCCCGTCGATGTACAAATGATAGTATCGGCTGCGCGTATAGGGCTGTGCCATGTCACGCTGTGTGTCACGAGAGAAGACTTCGCGGACAAACGTGTCGTGAGGGGAGCCGCCCCCTTCAAAAGACCAAGAGTAGTTTTGGCTGCAGCGCAGGTCAACGCACTCGAATTCATCGACGCCCTCATCGCCGAATAGCGAGAATCTCAGCTTGGACGCCCCGTAATCGGGCCTAAAGAACAGCCGGAAAGCGTGTTTGGGATTATTGCCGCTTCGGCTGTAGCCGCCGCGTATTCGTATTCCCGCGTCGATTTGAAATCCGCCGCTGCCGTCCGGGTTAATCAATTCCACGGATACAGGTCGCTCCCAAGACCTTCCCTGCGAACGGGCGTTCACGTAGATGCCCGTTGATGAGCTGAATAGATTCGGCAGGTCGGTAGCCAGAGAGACCGTTGGGATATCCAGCAAGGCATCGTCAATCAAGTCCTTGTACAACGGGTTATTGACGACATCGGGGTCCATCCCGTAATCGATCACCTGGCCGCTGACGCTGCCCGTAGGCCAGCCCGGCCCCGGCGCCTGGCCCGAAGGCGACTGCGTTTTCACGTCGCTAACGAAAAGGTACGTGTGCGTCGCTGCCGCTGATGGTCGCCAGTTCCACTTACAGGCTACCGCTCGCAGGGGCGTGGTCTTGGTGATTGCAATAGGCCCTGTATAAAGCGCACCCTTGGGAACGCCCAGCTTGAAATCGTAAGGCGTGCTTCCATCGATGGTATAATATATGGTGGCATTTTCGGTCTCAGTAGCAAGTGTCACCAAGAAGGGCTGAGTATAAAAACCGCGATGGTGACTGAACTGCGGTTTGGCGACAAAGCCTTCGTAAATCACTATGTTCATGCCGCCCGGTGTGGGAAAAGCCATCAACGCCCAATCGTTGGCCGCATCCGGATATCGCCCGTATGAGACGTCCGCCATCTGGTCCCCGAACGAGACACTGTCGATGAGCGTGCTGCCATCCCTGTCAAACAGCGCTATTTCATCGCCGGCGGCGTCTATCCTGAAGCTGGCGTGCAGACCGAACTGTCCGACATCGTTATCCGCCCAGATGAGCAGATACGCCTTGGGGTTAACCGTTGTCAAAGAAGGATTGCCCAAAGGAATCTGCCACTTAGTGGGAACCGCTAAGTCATCGGTCAGATACATGCCCCCAACATCAATAGCCTTGTCACCGGCGTTATATAGCTCAATCCAGTCATCGAACTGACCCTGGGGGTCGACCGTGGTCTTGGTGTTCGAGGCCAGGACCTCGTTTATTACAATCGGGACCCCGCTTTTGCCCCAATTTATGGCCAGGATGCTCAGGTCAACTCCGTTAACGTCGCCGTCGCTATTCAAGTCGGCGGCGGTGTCCGCAGTACTGAGCCAGTGCTCGCTCAGGACCAATAGATCCCCGAGATCGACTCGGCAATTGCCATCGAGGTCGGCTGTCGGGCAACTGGCTTCGGCATGGCCCGCAACGCACGTCAAGACCGTAACCAGCAAGACCAGCAGCGCTTTGGATGAGCACATCTTCAACCTCTTTTCTCAGTATCGGCTCAAGGGACTATCTCGCCCGAGAAGAACATTGAGGGCCGACGACTCTTGATTTTATTAGAAGATAAGACGTGCGGCTGAGCCAGTTTATTGCCAGCACATCCCCGGCTATGACCCATTTTTACATTTGGCTCCGCCTTTTGCACACCGGGGCACTCGATGAGCAGCCGGTTGCCAGTGTTGACCTGACGTAAGAACAACAGTCATGCCCGGGCGTTTATGACCGTCTTCAACCATGTCCGGGCCATCAACGAGGCTCCAGCCATGGTCGGGTGAACGCCGTCGGCGGCCCAGTGAGAGGCTGGAGCAAGCTCGGAGGCCTTATCGAACATGGATTGGAAGGTGACAAACAGCCCGTTGAACTGTCTGGACATTTGTCTGGCAACGGCTCTATATCGGTCGAATTCGGGGAACCACTTCTCATTTACAGCCCCGCAGCGGAGCACAAAGGGTTCACAGATAACGAGCTTCAAATTAGGTAGTTCCTGGCGTGTCCTCGCCTGCCCCCGTGTCTACCGACGCGAGTCGGGGCGGCGGGCAAGCAACGCCTCCCGTTTTAGCCCGCGCCTTTCGGCGGGCAATTTGTTTAACCGCAGAGAAGGCTGAGGACGCGGAGCGGAAAATAGAAACAAAAAACTCTGCGGTCTCTGCGCCCTCCGCGGTAAGAGACTTCAATTTTTTGACCATCTTATGCGGCATTGCGGTCGGGCGGTTCTCCCCTTTTAGCCCCCGCCTTTCGGCGGGGCTAAAAATCGAGTCTTGACGAAATCCCGTCTTGAAATTTCATTACTGTTGCGTATGCCGCACGAAGAAGTCCTGCATCCTCCGCTGGCCGTAAGAGCCGCCCATGCCGTGGCCGCCGCCGGGAATCACCAGAAGGTCGAAATCCTTTCCCGCCTTGATCAGCGCGTCTACGAATCGCATTGTGGATTCCGGCGGGACGTTGTTGTCCATCTCGCCGACGATCAGGAGAAGCTTGCCGCGCAGCCGGTAGGCATTGTCGATATTAGAACACTCGGCGTACTGCGGACCGACCGGATAGCCCATCCATTGCTCGTTCCAAGAGGCCTTGTCCATGCGGTTGTCATGGC